>NZ_JACMZT010000037.1:0-68868 GCF_017349615.1 Pseudomonas sp. GW531-T4 | reverse complement strand
TTGTCCGGCTATAAAAACATCGCGGGCAAGCGTGCGCACACGTTTCTGTAGGAGCGAGGCTTGCCCGCGATGACGTCCTCCCTGCCCCCACAAATAGCCGGCCATAAAGAAATCGTTAGCCTGCTTCCTTTTATTTCCAGCCCGCGCCATGATGCAGTTCTCCAACCGCCCGCCCGCGAACGAGCCCTCATGTCTGCGCAACAAAAGCCCGTGCCCAGCTCCATGGCGATCACCCTGCAGATCG
The DNA here is from genome assembly GCF_017349615.1 of Pseudomonas sp. GW531-T4. NCBI lineage: Bacteria > Pseudomonadati > Pseudomonadota > Gammaproteobacteria > Pseudomonadales > Pseudomonadaceae > Pseudomonas > Pseudomonas sp. GW531-T4. The sequence continues at coordinate 68,624 of NZ_JACMZT010000037.1, read as the reverse complement.
TCTCCATCGTCTTCTATACCTTTATCGCTTTTCTCTGCATCGGCCTGCCAATCGCGGTATTGCCCGGTTACGTCCACGGCGAGCTGGGCTTCAGTGCGGTGGTGGCCGGGCTGACCATCGGCGCGCAGTACCTGGCCACCCTCCTCAGCCGGCCCATGGCCGGGCGCCTGTCGGACAACCTCGGCACCAAACGTGCGATCGTCTACGGCCTGGCGGGGATTTTCCTCAGCGGGCTGCTGACCCTGGCGTCCACCCTGCTGCTGGCAATGCCGCTGCTCAGCCTGGGCATCCTGCTGCTCGGACGTTTGCTGTTGGGGGTGGCCCAGGGCCTGATCGGCGTGGGCACCATCAGCTGGTGCATGGGCCAGGTCGGCGCCGAACACACCGCGCGCTCGATTTCCTGGAACGGCATCGCCTCCTATGGCGCGATTGCCATCGGCGCGCCGATGGGGGTGGTGATGGTCGCCGACTACGGTTTCGAAAGCCTGGGGCTGGCCTTGTCGCTGCTGGCGGCCCTGGCCTTGCTGCTGATCCGCAACAAGCCGTCGGTGCCGGTGATCCGTGGCGAGCGCCTGTCATTTCGCGCGGTGTTCGGCCGTATCGCGCCGTACGGCGCCGGCCTGAGCCTGGCGTCCATCGGCTACGGCACGTTGACCACCTTTATTACCCTGTTCTACCTCAGCCGTGGCTGGACCGGCGCGGCCTATTGCCTGACGGTCTTCGGCGTCTGCTTTATCCTCTCGCGCCTGCTGTTCATCTCCAGCATCAGCCGTTTTGGTGGCTATCGCGCGGCCATCGCCTGCATGAGCATCGAGACCCTGGGCCTGATCCTGCTGTGGCTGGCGCCCTCGACGGCGTTCGCCATGATCGGCGCCGGGCTCGCCGGCTTCGGCCTGTCGCTGGTGTACCCGGCGCTGGGGGTGGAAGCGATCAAGCAGGTGCCCAGCACCAGCCGCGGTGCCGGCCTGAGCGCCTACGCGGTGTTTTTCGACCTGGCGCTGGCGATTGCCGGCCCTCTGATGGGCGCGGTGGCGTTGAACCTGGGTTATTCGTGGATTTTCTTCTGCGCGGCGCTGCTGTCGCTCAGCGCCCTGGGCCTGACCCTGCTGCTCATGCGCCGGGCCGACGCCTGACTCACTGATCCGCGGTCTGCATCCCGGCCCGGCTCGGCTTGCCCAGGGCCTGGGCAAAGAAGCGGCCGGCCTCGGCAATCAGACTACGGTGGATGTCCGCGCGGTCGACGCCATCGGCGTCGGTGCACAAGGCCGGCATGCTCAGTAACTGCTCCTCGGTGCACGGCGCCATGAACACGAAGTGCCCGGCCCCGGCCAACAGCCTGAAGTCCGGCGCCACCGGCAGCTTGCGGGCCAGGGCCGCGGCGTTCTTGTCCAGGGCCACCAGCTTGTCGACGTCGCCGCTGTACAGCAGCACCGGCACATGCACGCCAGACAGGGTCTGCCGCCCGAACTTGAGGCTCAACGGCGCCATCAGCAGCAAGGCCTGGACCCGCGGGTCGGCAACCGGTTGCAAGTCGTCGCGATCGACGATCAGCTCGCCCTGGGTATTGCAGGCATCGTGATCGTCGGGGCGCTCCTGGCAATAGCGGCGCAAACGGTCCAGGTCGGGAGTCGCCCCGGACAGGATCAGCGCGGTTTCACCGCCGGCCGAGTAACCGATGACCCCGACCTGCCCGGCATTGACGAAAGGCGACAGCATCGGGTCGGCCAGGGTCGCGGTGATGGCTTCGGAAATCTGGATCGGCCGGCCATAGAGATTGCTCAGGGTGCCCAGCCGGCTGTGATCCTTGTAGTTGTCACCCGGATGAATCACCGCCACCACCACGAAGCCCTTGCGCGCCAGCGAGGTGGCCAGGTCGTGCAGGGCCAGCGGCGTGCCGGTATTGCCGTGGGACAGCATCAACAGCGGAAAACGGCCGATGGCGATCTTCGAATCCCGGGAGGCGGCAATCTGGTAACCCTCGACCTTGCTGTGGTGCTCGATGCCGGTGGAGGGATAGAAGGCAATGGCGCGCATCGGCTGCTGGTCCAGCGGGTCGAGAAAGCTCATCTCGTGGAAACCCACGCTCCAATGCGGATGGGGCGCGGGCGCGGCGTGCACGATAATCGGGCCGCCAAGCAGGCAGATCAGTGACATTGCCCAAAGACGCATCATGGATGCACCACCTTCCCTACCTGATGAAAACGCCGGTTGATTGCTTCACTGGCCAGGGTTTCGCTGGCCTGATGCCTGGATTGTCGGCCGGATCACGCCGCTGTATGCACTGCAATTTGCATAACCCGGGCCAGAACGAAAAAAGCACGAATACGAAAAACTCCGTATCCCGCTGCCTGGAGGGCATCAGAATACAGAGTTTAAAGGGCCTTGCCTGGGGCGTAAGCGACTTTTACACAAGCCTTACGCGGCAGCGAAAAGTTGCTCGCTGATTTGCGCCTGGGCGTCGTTCAAGGCCTTGGTGCGGACTTCGTCGCCATAAGCCAGGCCGTGGGCGCGGACGAATTCGATGTCGGTGATGCCGAGGAAACCGAACAGCACTTTCAGGTAGTCCTCGTGAGCCACGCCAGTGGCCTGGCCGGCGTGCAGACCGCCGGAGGTGGAGACCACCACGACTTTCTTGCCACCGCACAGGCCTTCAGGGCCAGCTTCGGTGTAGCGGAAGGTCTGGCCGGCCACGGCGATGCGGTCGATCCAGGCCTTGAGTTGGGTCGGGATGGTGAAGTTGTACATAGGCGCGGCGATCACCACGGCGTCGGCGGCCTGGAATTCGGCGAGGGTCGAAGCGCTCAGCTCGGCTTCGTGCTGCTGGGCGGCGTTGCGCACTTCGGCCGGGGTACCGGCGGCCACCAGGGTGGCGGAGCTGAAATGGCTGATGGCGTCGGCGGCCAGGTCGCGGTAGGTCACCTCAACGCTGGCGTCGGCGTTTTTCCAGGCCTTGACCACGCTTTCGCTCAACTGACGGGAAGCCGAGTTGTCACCAAGGATGCTCGAATCGATATGCAGCAGTTTCATCTGGGATTCTCCAAGTGAGGATCGCCACCGGGCGATCAATTGAGGACAATCCTACAGATGAAACCAATAGCTGATTAGTCGGCACAAATGCGATAGTTTGTCCCATCAGCAGGACAGTCGAGTCATTCTATGCAAGACCTCAACGATCTTTATTACTTCGCCAAGGTGGTGGAAGCCGGTGGTTTCGCCGCCGCCGGGCGTTTACTCGGGGTGCCCAAATCCCGTTTGTCGCGGCGTATCGCCGAGCTGGAAGAGCGGCTGCACACCCGCTTGCTGCAACGCACCACCCGCCAACTGAAGCTGACCGCGGTCGGCGAGCGTTACCTGCGCCACTGCCAGGCCATGCTGCTGGAAGCGGAAATGGCCGACGAGGCCGTGGCCAGCATGTCCAGTGAACCTCGCGGGCGCCTGCGGGTGTCCTGTCCGGTCGGCCTGGCCCATCATATGTTGCCGACTGTCATCAGTTCCTTCCTCGAGCAATACCCCCAGGTCCAGCTCGACATGCAGTTGCTCAACCGCCGGGTCGACGTGGTCGCCGAAGGCATCGACGTGGCGCTGCGGGTTCGCGAGCATGGCGACGAAGATCCGTTGCTGGTGACCCGGCGCCTGCGCCAGGCGCAGACTGTGATGGTCGCCAGCCCGGCGTTCGCCCGCGAATGGCCGATCCACAGTCCCGAAGACCTGCACAAGGTGCCGGTGCTGGGTGCCCTGGAGGCCGACCGCATGGTGCATCTGCGCATGCTCGACGCCCAGGGCGAGAAATGCGACCTGGTCCTGGAAGCACGCCTGGGCATCGACGATTTTCTGGTGCGCCGCTCCTGCGCCCTCGCCGGCCTTGGCTGTACCATCCTGCCGATGATGTATTGCGAGGAAGAACTGCAGACCGGGCAGCTGGTGCAACTGCTGCCGCAATGGTCATTGCCTGGCGGTTGGCTGCAGGCGGTCTACCCTCACCGGCGCGGGGTATTGCCAGCGGTAAGGGCCTGGATCGAGCATGTCAGCGAAGCGTTCAAAGGCTGCGGAGACCGAACGTTATGACGGCCGCGATAAAAGGAAAAACCATGACTGAAGCGGATGTGGCGCAATTCTGCCTGGACTTGCCGGGTGCGCGCGAAGACTACAAATGGGGCGGCGTGCGGGTGTTTTCCGTGGCCGGCAACAAGATGTTCGCCCTGCAGAACCTGCGGGGCGAGTCACTGGCGTTCAAGGTGGACAAGGAGCTGTTCCTCGGCCATGTCGACCGCCCCGGCATCGCGCCGGCGCCGTACCTGGCCCGGGCGCACTGGATCATCATGCAGACGCCCTACCCGCTGGGCGCCGGCGAGCTGCGGGACTTGCTGCAGCGTTCCCACCAGTTGGTGGTGAGCAAGCTGCCCAAGCGGGTACAGGTCGGGTTGTTACTCTAGAACAGCGAGAACAGGCTGCCTTCGAGAAACAGCCGGTCGATCCAGAACACCTGGTGCAGCAGCACGATCAGCCAGAACACCAGTTGATAGGACAGCTTGCGGGTCTTGTGGCGAAAAGCCTGTTGCGCCAGCAAGGCGCCTGGCCAGCCACCGGCCAGTTCCACGGCATGCAGGACGTTTTCCGGGGTCCGCCAGCTGTCGCTGCGGGCCTTGCGCTTGTCGCTCCAGTAGAGGAAGAACGTCAGCACGCTGACCGCGCCGTAGGCCGCCAGCGGCACCCAGGAAATCCCCTTCACACCCAATAGCAGCGAGCCGCACAGGGGCAAGGCGCAGAGCAGCAGGAAAACCACCGCCTTGAGCCGTGGCTGCTGGATCCGTGCCCCGGCGGCTTCGCCGGGGCGGTTCTGGTTGCGTGCGTTCATCAGGAATGGACCGCGGTCCAGTCGACCCAGCCGAACTGCCAGGTGGCGAGGATCACCAGGCCGAAGGCAATGCGATACCAGGCAAAGGCCGCGTAGCTGTGGTTGGCGATGAACTTGAGCAGGCCCCTGACCGCGATCATCGCGAAGATGAACGAGGTGATGAAACCAACGGCGAACACCGGCAGGTCGTCCGGCTGGAACAGGTTGCGGTATTTGTAGCCCGAGTAGACCGCGGCACCGACCATGGTCGGCATGGCCAGGAAGAACGAGAACTCGGTGGCGGTCTTGCGCGACAGGCCGAACAGCAGGCCGCCGATAATCGTGGAGCCCGAGCGCGAGGTGCCTGGAATCATCGCCAGGCACTGGGCGAAACCGACCTTCAAGGCATCTTTCCAGCTGATTTCGTCCACGCTGTTGGCATGTATTTCATGCTGCCGGCGTTCGGCCCAGAGCATGACCAGGCCACCCACCACCAGCGCCGTGGCGACGGTGATCGGGTTGAACAGGTATTCATGGATCAGGTCGGCGAAGATCACCCCCAGGACCACGGCGGGCAGGAAGGCGATCAGCAGGTTGATGGTGAAACGCTGGGCGTTGCGCTGGGTCGGCAGGCCGGTGACCACGTCAAGGATCTTGCGGCGAAACTCCCAGACCACCGCGAGAATGGCCCCCAGCTGAATGATGATGTTGAACGCCATGGCGCGCTCGCCACCGAAGTTGAGCAAGTCCGCAACGATAATCTGGTGGCCGGTACTGCTGATGGGCAGAAACTCTGTCAGCCCTTCCACAATCCCTAAAATCAATGCCTGTACGGCGGTCCAAAGCTCCATCAATCCCCCGAAGGTCATGCCGTGGCATGCCTTTTAGTTTTTCTTCAATGTTCACTGACACGTGCGTCGCGACTTCACAGCCGCAATAGGATCATCAGCACCCCTGAAAATTCCGTGAAAAATCAGCCGGATTCAGGTTTTTCGCGATGAGGCCGAAATCCTAGCAGACAGACGCGATAAACGCTGTCGCGTTGCGAGAATCCGATGGACCTGACTGCAAGGAGCGCATGACGGATGTACAGGGTGTTTCCATTACAAGAACAACAATCGGGAGTGACAGATTCATGAACAGCTTACGCAGAATGTCGATCAGCCGCCGGCTGTGGCTGATCCTGATTGTGGCGGTACTGATGCTGATGACCCTGGGCATACTGATGCTCAAGCAGATCAATGAGGACCTGTACCAGGCCAAGGTCCAGAAGACCCAGCATGTGGTGCAGACCGCCAACGGCGTGCTGGCTTATTTCCAGGGCCTGGAAAGCGCCGGCAGCCTCGATCGCGCGACGGCGCAGAAGCAGGCCCTGAGCGCCATACGCGGCCTGCGCTACGACCAGAGCGACTATTTCTGGATCAACGACCTGACCCCGGTCATGGTCATGCACCCGACCAACCCCAAGCTCGACGGCCAGAACCTCTCGGCCATTCGCGACCCGGACGGTCTTGCCCTGTTCAACGAAATGGTGGCCATCGCCAAGGCCAAGGGCGCCGGCATGATCAACTATCGCTGGCCGAAACCGGGCGCCAGCGAGCCGGTACAGAAGACCTCCTATGTCCAGCTGTTCCAGCCCTGGGGCTGGATCATCGGTTCGGGGGTGTACATCGATGACGTGCAGGCCGAGTTCCGCAGCCAGGTGGTGAAGGCCTCGGTCGTCGGTATCGCCATTGCCCTGCTCATGGCCCTGCTGGTGCTGCTGATCGCTCGCAGCATCGTCCGCCCGTTGCAGGAAACCGTGCACGCCATGGCCAACATCGCCAGCGGCGAAAGCGACCTGACCCGCACCCTCGACACCCACGGCCAGGACGAAGTCACCGAACTGGCCCGGCACTTCAACGGCTTCACCGCCAAGCTGCGTCTTGTCGTCAGCCAGTTGCAGGTGTCGGCCAGCGCCCTGGCGCAATCCTCCGCCGACCTGGGCAGCAACGCCAGCCAGGCCCAGGAGCGCAGCCAGCAGCAGTCGCAGCAGATGGAGCTGGTGGCCACCGCCATCAACGAAGTGACCTACGGCGTACAGGACGTGGCGAAGAATGCCGAGCACGCCGCCAGCGAGATGCGCGACGCCGAGGCCCAGGCCCGGCAGGGCCAGGTGAATATCGACGGCAGCCTGCAACAGATCGACCGGCTCTCGGCCACCATCGACCAGGCCGTGGAAGTGATTCGCACCCTGGCCCAGGAAAGCACCCAGATCGGCAGCGTGCTGGAGGTGATCCACTCGATCGCCGAACAGACCAACCTGCTGGCGCTCAACGCGGCGATCGAAGCCGCGCGGGCCGGCGAACAGGGTCGTGGCTTTGCCGTGGTGGCCGATGAGGTGCGCCTGCTGGCCCAGCGGACGCAGAAGTCCACCGCCGAGATCCAGTCGATGATCGAGCGCCTGCAAGGGCACTCGGAAGCCGCGGTGAAAGTCATCGGCGACAGCAGCCGGGCTTCGCAACAAACCATCGAGCAGGCCGGGCTGGCCGGGGAAAGCCTGAATGCCATCGGCCAGGCCCTGCGCAACCTCAATGGGCTGAACGCCTCCATCGCCAGCGCCACCCTGCAACAGGCCCATGTGGTCGAAGACATCAACCAGAACGTGACCCAGGCCGCCGGCCTGTCCCACAGCACGGCCCTGGCGGCCGAGCAGTCCAGTGCCGCCAGCCTGCACCTGAAAGAGCTGAGCGAGCAGCTCAACGGCCTGTTGCGCCAGTTCCGGGTCTGAGACGTTCCGTTGGCGGGGTTCGCCCCGCCACGGTTGCCGGCCTTCACTAACATGCAAGGCCGCTTCTGGTTACAATCCGCACCCTCCTCCGCTTCCAGGTAGTTTTCATGTCCGGGCTTGAACTGTTCGCCGCTGCACTCGGCGTGATCGCCGTCTGGCTGACAGTCAGACAGAACCCCTGGTGCTGGCCGATCGGCCTGGTCATGGTGCTGCTGTACAGCTGGATCTTCTTCGAAGTGAAGCTGTATTCGGACATGCTGCTGCAAGTGGTCTACGCCGCCCTGCAACTCTATGGCTGGTGGCAATGGACCCGTGGCGGCGCCAGCCATCAGGGGCGTCCGGTCAGCCTGCTAGGACCCCGCTCGATGCTGCTGGGCCTGAGCCTCGGAGCCGTCGGCAGCCTGCTGCTGGGAGCGGCCATGGCCCATTGGACCGATGCCGCGCAACCCTGGCTGGATGCCGCGCTGACCGGCTTCAGCCTGGTGGCGCAATGGTGGATGGCGCAGAAGCGCGTGCAATGCTGGCCGCTGTGGATTGCCGTCGACGTGATTTTTGTCGGCCTGTTCATCTACAAGGACCTGTACCTGACAGCGGCACTGTACGGGCTGTTCACCCTGCTGGCCGTGCAGGGCTGGCGCGCCTGGCGGGCCGACCCGGCGCTGCGCCCGGCATGAAGGTCCTGGTGCTGACCGGCCCCGAGTCCAGCGGCAAAAGCTGGCTCAGCGGCCACTTGCAGGCGCGCTTCGGTGGCATCCAGGTGGGCGAGTACGTCCGCCATTTCATCGAACAGCACCGGCGCGACACCTGCCTGGCGGATATCCCGGAGATTGCCCGCGGCCAGTTGGCCTGGGAAGACCAGGCCCGGGCGCAACACCCGCCGCTGCTGATTCTCGACACGCACCTGCTGAGCAATATGCTCTGGAGCCAGGCCCTGTTCGGCGCCTGCCCGGACTGGCTGGAACCCGAGCTGCTGGCTCGCTGCTATGACCTGCACCTGCTACTCTCCCCGGAAGATGTCGGCTGGAGCAACGACGGCCAGCGCTGCCAACCCGAACTGAGCGAGCGCCTGGCCTTCTTCAAGGCCACCGGTGATTGGCTGGTGCAACACCAGCAGCCCTTCGAAGTGATACGCGGCGATTGGGAAGCCCGTCGGCAACGGGCATTCGAGCTGGTCGAGCGCCTGCTTCAGGGTTGACCGAATACCTTTCGTGTCCGCGTTTTTTTCTCCTGCGCAAGCAGGACAAATGTCCACTCCTGAAACACCCGCCGCTGCGCAAAGCGGCCAATTCAAAGGGCTTCTCATTGCCCTTCAGCCATCTGTTAAAACGCTGATACAGCCCGACGCGAGCCTCCCGATCCAGAGCGTCGCCACGGTACTGACGGGCTGCCGGAGGCGGCACCGGTCTCATCGTTGAAACACTCCTGTCCCTGTAACGCCCTTGGTTATTCGTAACCTGTTGAATTTTTGAAACAATCAAAAAAGCGGCACGGCTTCTGCTCTCTACCCTCGCAACGCCGGCTAGGGCCAGCGACAGAAGAAGGGAATGCTGCCGTGGAGAATCGCAATTCAGCTCTGACCCACCTCCTGCTGATCGGCTGCGCCATCGGCTCGCTGCTCAGCCTCCCGGTCCAGGCTGCCGACGACATCAGGGACGGCCGGATCGTTCTCGACCGCGACGTTCAACCTCGTAGCGTCGGCCGCCCTCCGCTGCATCCAGATCCCTACCCGACCACCGTCAATGCCAACCCTTCGGCCCGGGTCAAACAGATGACCAGCAACACCGAATTGAGCGACGGCGATTTTGCCGGGGTCAGCAGCGGTTCCACGATCAGCAGCAGCGTCATGCCCAACGGCGTCAACCTGCAGGGGCTGAACAGCGTCGCCAACCCCAACGGCATGGCCGGCATGAGCGCCGGCCACGGCGGCGGCAGCGGTGGCGCCATCTCCGGCACCATCAACCGCTCGCTGAATTCTGGCCTGGCTCCTTTGGGCAGACTGGCCGGAGGCCAATGAGATGATTCGCACCCTCGTATTGCTTGCCCTGTTCGGCTGCCCTTCGGCAATGGCCGACCCAGGCATCCAGGCGGTGGACACCGCCACCCTTCACAACTCCGGCGCCCGCTACAACGGCAACTTCAACGTCAACCAGGCCGCCGGCGACCAGCAGCAACAGACCAACACGCGCGCCATCGCCATCGGCACCGACGCCCAGGCCACCACCGTGGTCCGGCAGAAGCTCGGCACGCCGGCCAGCAGCGCGATCGACGCCACCAGCAGCATCGGCGGCAACGCTTTCAGCAACGGCAACGGGGTTCTGGGCGTGAACCAGGGAGCCGGGGCCAACAACCAGATGGTCAACGCAATGCGGGTGAGCATCAGTGCCCAGCCGCAAAGCATCGACGACAGCGTCCTGTCCCAGCAGAACGTGGCGCTGTTACCAGGCTCGGGAGCAACTGACGCTTCCAAAGGCAGCCGCCAGGTCGTTACCAGCGACCAGGCCTTCACCGGCAGCCGGGGAGTGATTCAGGTGAACCAGAGTGCCGGGGTGGGGAACCGAATGGCTAACACCCTGAGCATACGGGTCGCTGACTGACCCGCAGCAGTGCGATTGGAAGGTACCAACACTTAACCAACTAAATAAGCACGGAGAAACACCATGAAACCTACAATGGCTCTCAAGCCACTGGTTTTTGCCCTCGCCGCAGTCATGGCGATCGCCGCACATGCGGGCAACGACGACAATCACGGAGGTCACGGAGGTCACGGTGGCCATGGCGGTCACAATGGTCACCACGGTGGTCATGGCGGTCATGGCGGTCATGGAGGCCACGACGGTCTAGACCTCAAAACCAAGCTGCAAATCACCGCCGGCGCCGCGGCCAACGTAACCGATGAGCAGTTCAGCTCGGGCAACAGCGTCAGCAACCGCGGCACCAACAACAACGCCGACGCCAGCGACTCGATGAACAACTCCAACGGCAACATGGGCGCCAACGTGGCTGCCGGCGCCGGCAACCAACAAGACAACGCCGTCGCCCTGGCCACCGCCGATGAAAGCTTCATCTTCGGCAGCGCGGTAGCCACTTCCAGCGCTACCCAGACCAACACCAACAACACGGTGAAAAACTGGTCCACGCAAAACAACGCAACACTCGACAATGCTGGCAACGGCGGCTCCGGCAACATCGGCATCAACGTCACCGCCGGCGACCTCAACCAACAGAAAAACAACCTGGCAATCGCCGTATCCGGCGGACGCGTAGCGACCGCATCGGCTTCGGCCGACCAGACCGTCACTGGCCTGGACGTGGACAACAAGGGTGTGCGTACCTACAAAAAAGACACCCTTACCAGTGAGTTCAATGCCTCCGGCACCTACAAAGGCACCGGCTACGGCAAGATCCAGGGCGACGACGATCACCATGGCGGTGGTCATCATGGCTACGGCGATCGTAGTGGTGGCTACGATAACGACGATCAGAAGTTCACCTTCAAGGAACAAGGCACGATCGAACTTTCCGGCGTCTGGACGAAGCAAGTGCTGACCAAAGACGGCTGGAAAAACCCTGTGATCAACAACGCGTCGATGTCTGGCTCGATGAACGGCTTCTCCGGCAACGGCGGCGCCAACGTCTCGGCGGGTGTCGGCAACCAACAAAGCAACTCGCTGTCCATCGCTGCCGGCTGCAGAGCCTGCCTGTAATCACGAGCGTGACGAAAGCCCCGGAAACGGGGCTTTTCCACAGTCCCACAAGGCGTAGCGATCATGCGAATGGCGACCTTCTCCCTTTTGCTTTGTCTGACGGGCCTGGCTCAGGCCGCACAGATGCCAGTGGCCGTATTGCCGGGCGGAAACCTGGTGTACAAGCAGGTGCAAAGCGTGCGGGAGCGCAAATTCGCCGACCTGGTCGAGCAGAAAACCGACTTCAGTTGCGGCGCCGCCGCGCTGGCGACGGTACTGCGCCAGGCCTACTGGCTCGACGTCGATGAGGAGCAGGTCATCAAGGGCATGCTGGCCACCGCCGACCAGGACCTTGTGCGTACCCAGGGTTTCTCCATGCTGGACATGAAGCGCTACCTGGAAAGCATCGGCATGCGCGCCCGGGGCTACCGGATACCTCCCGACAAACTGCAGGCGGTCTCCATTCCGGTGGTGGTACTGATGGACATTCGTGGCTACAAGCACTTCGTGGTCATGCAGCGGGCATACAAAGACTGGGTCTATATCGGCGACCCCGTCCTCGGCCATAAACGCTACTCCCACGAAGACTTTGTCAAAGGCTGGAACGGTATCGTCTTCGCCATCGTCGGCCCCGGCTACGACAAGGCCAACGCCTTGCTCGACCCGCCCAACCCGCTGACCGCAAAGAACAAGCTGGATACCTTCAACCCGGTCAAAGACGCAGAACTGATGGAATTCGGTTTCATTCAGAGCGACTTCTTCTAGGGTCGCCCTAAGGATAAAGGGGCAGGATGCTCCGGGAGCAGCAGATGAAAAGCGCTTACTGGCTGGCCGCTGCCTGCCTGGTCACAAGTTTTCCTGCGTACGCCAACGCAGGGTTCAAGCCTATAGAAATCAAGGACCAGGAACTCTCCGAGCTCCGCGGTCGCTACGTCATGCCGGGGCGGATCATCAGCTTCGGCATTGTCATGAGCAGCACCTGGCGCAACGCCTCGGGCGATCTGATCGGCGCCACGACCTCGATGCAGATCCAGCAATCGACGATCAAACCGGAATTCTATGTCTCCACGATCAAGGAATCCGGCAACGGCTCGACGCCGACCCAGGGCTCGGGCAACGTGATCGGCGGCGCGGGCCTGGCCACCACCCAGGGTGTGACCCAGAGCGTGCGCGCGGCGGGCGATGGCAACACCGCCTATAACAACCTTTCCATCGACGTCAAGGAAGCCAGCCATGCTCCGGCGCTGGTGCCGGCGCAAGGCCAGCTATTGATGAGCGGGCAAACCATCAGCGGCAGCAACGCCGCGGGCAGCGTGGCCGTGTCCGCCACCGGTGGCGGCATCCAGATGGCCATCCAGGCCAATAACAACCAGGGCTCGGCCGTGCAACAAGTGGCCCAGGGCGGCTTGCTGCAGAACACCCGCCTGCTGGGCGACAGCAACCTGGTCAGCAACATGACCCAACTGAACGTGGTGCTCAACAATAACGGGGCGAGTACTGGCGCGTTGGATTGCAACCTGACCCAGCTCAAGGGCCTTCGCAACCTGGGATATTGAACTACGCTGATTCTCGATCATTAGGCTCAAAGGGACGGCTTACTCATGTATCGATCAGTCTCGCTGCGCGCAGTTGTATGTTTGAGCACGCTCTTCCCGGCTGCACTGCTGCAGGCAGCGCCTGATGCCGACGTAGAGGCCCTGAAACAAGAATTACTGGAGCTTAAGCAACGTTACGAAGTGCAGCAGAAAGCCCTGGCGGTATTGGAACAACGGGTACGCCAGGTCGAGGAGCAACCGGCGGCGCCACCACCGAAACGCCTGGCCAAGTCGCCAGCGGACATGCGTGGCAACCAGCAGGTGGCCGGGACCACGAGCAAAGGCCCGACCCCGGCCGGCGGCAGCTCCTACGGGGAATCGCTCAGGGATGATTCGCAACCGGCACAGAGCGTGTCCAACCTGTACGACGAAGCCAGCGGCTTCTTTGGCGGCGGCAAGTTCAGTGTCGAGACCGGCCTGACCTACTCCCGCTACGACACCCGGCAGCTGATTCTCAACGGCTTCCTGGCGCTGGATTCGATCTTCCTCGGCAACATCAACCTGGACCGGATCAAGGCCGACAACTGGACCCTCGACCTCACGGCCCGCTACAACCTGGACAACCGCTGGCAGTTCGATGTCAACGTGCCGGTGATCTACCGCGAGTCGACCTACCAGTCCGGCGGCGCCCAGAACGGCGCGGCGGGCGTCACCAGCGAAAAAACCGTGTCCAAGGACCCGACCCTCGGCGACGTGAACTTCGGCATCGCCTACAAGTTCCTCGACGAGTCGGTCAATACCCCGGACGCGGTGTTGTCCTTGCGCGTCAAGGCGCCGACCGGCGAAGAGCCGTTCGGCATCAAGCTGCGCCAGGTCCAGGACAACACCAACCTGTTCGTCCCGGATGACCTGCCGACCGGTAACGGCGTCTGGTCGATCACCCCCGGTATCACGCTGGTCAAGACCTTCGACCCGGCGGTGCTGTTCGGTACCCTCTCCTACACCCACAACCTGGAAGAATCCTTCGACGACATCAGCTCCACGGTCAACCTGAAGACCCCGGGCAAGGTCAAGCTCGGCGACAGCTTCCAGATCGGCATGGGCATCGCCTTCGCCCTGAACGAGAAGATGAGTATGTCGTTCTCCTTCTCGGACCTGGTCCAGCGCAAGAGCAAGCTCAAGGAAGACGGCGGCGACTGGCAGTCCGTGGTGTCCAGCGATGCCAATGCCGGTTACTTCAACGTCGGCATGACCGTGGCGGCCACCGACAACCTGACCATAGTGCCCAACCTGTCCATCGGACTGACCGACGATGCGCCGGATTTCACCTTCAGCCTGAAATTCCCCTACTACTTCTAAACACCAGGCAAAAAAAGGCCCGCGGCGATCACCTCGCCGCGGGCCTTTTCGTCGCACCGCCCTAGCGGATCTGATGCTTGTGCAGCAACCGGTAGAAGGTCGGGCGCGATACGCCCAGCACCCTGGCCGCGACACTCAGGTTGTCGCTGTGCCGATTCAACACATCGCACAGGGCCTGGCGCTCGGCCCGGTGCTTGTAGTCCTCCAGCGTGCCCATGGGCGCGATGCTCGCCTGCGGACTGAGCAGCCCCAGGTCCCGGGCCTCGATCTGCCGGCCCTCGGCCAGCACCAGGCCGCGCCGCACCCGGTTGGCCAGCTCGCGGACATTGCCCGGCCAGTCGTGCTTGCCCATGGCCACCAGTGCGTCCTCGCTGAAACTGCGCGGCCGGCGCCCGGTCTCCAGGCTATAGAAGTGGGAAAAATGGCTGGCCAGCATGCCGATATCGCCATGCCGTTCGCGCAATGGTGCGGTAACCACCTGCAACACGTTCAGGCGGTAATACAGGTCTTCGCGAAAGCGCCCCTTGTCGATCGCCGCCTCGAGGTCGACGTGAGTCGCCGCCAGTACCCGTACATCCACCGGAATCGGCTGGCTGCCGCCCACGCGTTCAATGTGTTTTTCCTGCAAAAAGCGCAACAGATTGGCCTGTAGCTCCAGCGGCAGGTCGCCGATTTCGTCGAGAAACAGCGTGCCGCCATGGGCCGCCTCGATACGCCCGACCTTGCGTTGATGGGCGCCGGTGAACGCGCCCTTCTCATGGCCGAACAGTTCGGACTGGATCAGGTGCTCGGGGATCGCCCCACAGTTGATCGCCACGAAGGGCTTGCTGTGGCGCTGCGACTGCCGGTGCAGGGTCCTGGCCACCAGTTCCTTGCCGGTACCGCTTTCGCCGCGAATCAGCACCGGCGACTCGGTGGGCGCCAGTTTGCTCAAGAGTTTGCGCAAGTCGCGGATCGGTCGGCTGTCGCCCAGCAACTCATGCTCGGGCTGAGCGACATGGATGTGCCCCTGGCCACGCAGGCGGGCCATGCCGAAGGCCCGCCCGAGGGTCACCTGGACCCGCGAGACATCGAACGGCAGGGTGTGAAAATCGAAAAACCACTCGCAGACGAAATCGCCGACTTTCTGCAGGCGCAGCACCTCCGGGCTGAGCACCGCGATCCACTCGGTGCCGCTGCGGCTGATCAGGTCCTTGACCGCTTCCGGTCGCTCCAGGTGAAAAGCCTGCAAACGCAGCAAGCCGACGTCACAGCCGCGATCGACGGCCGCTTCCAGGTCACAACTGTCGACATCCCAGCCCGCCGTGCGTAATCCAGGCAGCAGACGATGGCAATCGTCGCACGGGTCAACCACTAAAAGGCGGCGTAAGGCGGTCGCTTCAAGCATGACTGTTCCTTGGCGCCAAAAAGAGGAAAAGTTATTAGAAACAGTAGTTTGGCAAACCTGGCTGTAACATTAGCAATTACTTGACGGGGGTCTTGTATCGATTGTTTATAGCGCCAATCACCATTTGGACTAACTGTTACATGGATCCAAAAGCCTGGTTTAATTCCGTGCGCCAATCTTTCATTCAGCTTTCAAAAGAAGGCTCTGCATCGCGGGTGTGAACAAAAGTTGTAAATTCTGGTCTTTCTATGTGACCTGATCCCTGGTTCGAGACATCAGTACAAGTAACCAGCCGAACGGTAAGCCCAACCGACGGCACATCATTTGATTGGGCACATAGAGAGAAGACCCCATGAACGCCCCGCTCCGTATCAACGAAGCACTTTTGATCGCCGACCGCGCATTCCAGCCATTCCAATGCGTCGCCTGGGCCCCACAAGACGGTAACGGCGAACTGAGCCTGACCGTCATCGACCGCACCAATACCCGTATTGGCCGCAAACAGATTCCAAGCAGCGCCTACTCCGACCCGGCGCAACTGGAAGACCTGCTGAAACAGGCCCGCGCCGAACTGAGCCAGGAAGGTTACAAACTGCAATCCTGGGCCATGCCGGAATAAACGGAAAAGACGGATCACTACCCAGTGATCCGTCTTTCTTATTCATCTGATATATCCTCCGCGCTTTTAGTACATCCCCCCTGCGACATTTTGACTCGCTCAGCATTAACTATCAGGATGAGTCCTGGACTTGGTGATGAGGGTAATTACATGGTTCGACTCGAACAGGTAACTCCCTCGCACCCGCCTACCCTTTCCCCAGGGCGCGCCAAGATCCTTATGAAGCTCGATGGTAAACCCGTCACTATCCATTGCCTGCAGAGACACATCCTTAAAGTCCAGACGGGCATACGTTTGTGGATGGATAAACTTATAAAACGCCTCTTTTGCGGAGAAGATCAGCGTAGCGGTTTCAAGTAAGTTCAAGTGCGATGCCTGCATCTGCAATTTATCCGTCTGGGTGAAGACCAGATGTTCCAGCGACAGGAGCATCTCTGTACCCACGATCTTTTCGATGTCGATACCCAGCCCGCTCCATTCGGACTGCCACGCCACGCAGGCAATAACCCGTTCCTCCGTATGAGACAAACTGCCCAGAACGCCCTCGGGCCAGTCGGGTGCACCATCGGCCTTGCGCCCTACTGCCCATGTAGCGGCTCCCAGCTGGCCAAGCGCTTGGCGGGCACAATAGCGGCCCGCCAGGTACTCGACTCTCCTCGTGTGCACACTATGTTGAATGTCTACAGGCAGTTCAGCGCCATGTTGCAGCAACTGCCCCAGATCAATACGGCTTCTGTCCAGCAGGAGACAGACCATGCCGATGCCGTCCGTAATGAAATGCGTTGCCAGCTCGATGGGGTCAAGTCCAATCATCTTGTCATACCGTGGCTCTTTTCAGGACCGGCAGCGACCCACATGGCCGCTGCCGAGCTTCCTTCTCAGATTATTGATCCGGTAATGACCCTGATGATCTCGTCGCTGGATTCCAGAATGTTGTGATGATGGCAGGCAAGCGGGACGACGCTCAACTGCGAGCAAGCCGCGCCCAACCCGTTATCCGTGACAGCAACAAGCGACTTCATCACAGAGCCCGGC
This sequence comes from Pseudomonas sp. GW531-T4, assembly GCF_017349615.1. Taxonomy (NCBI): domain Bacteria; kingdom Pseudomonadati; phylum Pseudomonadota; class Gammaproteobacteria; order Pseudomonadales; family Pseudomonadaceae; genus Pseudomonas; species Pseudomonas sp. GW531-T4. Next base: position 51,402 of record NZ_JACMZT010000037.1, on the reverse strand, counting down.
AACTGCGGATTAGCCTGCATCGCCTTGAACAACGTGACCGTCGTCGCCTGCAATTTGACGCTCAACTGCTCTTGCGACAACTGCTCCTCCACTTCGGCGACCCTCCGGGCACGTTCGGCGGCGGCTCCCGTAAGCCCCAGCACTGGCAGCAGTGCGGCAAGCGGAATCTCCGCCGTGCCCTGCTGGTAGAAGCTATCGAGCAGATAGAGCGAAACAGCGGTAGCTCCCCGTTGCTCCAACTTGGCGGCAATTTCCAGGGCAATCAACCCGCCCAGCGACCAGCCAAGGATATGCACCCTGCCGGTATCCACCTGCAGTCCATTGACAATCATTTCATCCAGGTACCGGTCAGCCAGCGCCCCAAGTGAGCTGATCGTCGGCTGGTGATAAAGGTTGTGATTATCGATGCCCTGACAGTTCATCCTGCCCTGGAACTCCTGCGCGAGGGGATAGAAGACTTCGGCCCCAACCAGGGCCGGATGAATCATCCACAACACTGGCGCGCCGCTCTCTGCCGGATTCAACGGTATCACCAGGCCACTTTCAGTGACCGCCAACAGGTTTCTCAACGTACGGCACTGGAAAAGCCTGACGACAGGGATCGAGGTTTTCAGCAACTCCGACATCTTCATGCAGACCGAGATCGCCATGAGCGAAGTGCCTCCCGACCTGAAGAAGTCATCCGCCATACCGACCTGCTCGCGCTTCAGGGTGGCCTGCCACAGCTCGCACAATTGCTGTTCCAGTCCATTGGCGGGTGCGACGTAGTGGTTCTGCTCTCTCTGCCCGGGAGCGGGCAACGCCTTGCGATCCAGCTTGCCGCTGGAGTTGAAAGGCAGCGCCGGCAGGCGTATCAAGACGGTCGGGATCATGTACAGCGGTAACCGCTGACTCATGGACTCCAGCAGCTCGGACTCCACCAGCGGCTCGTCACAGACGTAGTACAACGCCAGACGCTCTTGAACTTCATCCTTGCAGACGATGGCGCAGCAGGATTTTATCGGGTCAAAGGCCAGAGCCTGGCTTTCCACCTCCCCCAACTCGACCCGGTAGCCATTGATTTTCACCTGGAAGTCCATGCGCCCCATGAACTCCAGGTTACCGTCAGGTAGATAACGTCCCGCGTCCCCGGTCCGGTAAAGCCGCTCGTCCAGTTCAGGGTGGTAGATGAATCGCTCCCGGGTTATCGGTTCATTGCGGAAATAGCCTCGGGCAACGCCTGCCCCACCGATGTACTGCTCGCCGGGCAAGCAAGGCGGCAGCAAGCGCATGTGGCTGTCCAGTACATAAAAGCGCTGATGCGCCATGGCTTTGCCATAAGGCACGCTCGGCGCCAGTATCGGAGCATCCGGAATGTCGTAGAGAATCGACCAGATGGAACTTTCCGTCGCGCCGCCGGCACTGACCACCCTGCAACCTCGGTTCCATTGGCGGATACGCGCCGGTAGCGGTTTGGCAATCACCTCCCCTACCAATACCGCCGTACGTAGCATCGGCCAGCCATTTTCATCGGCCTGGACGGATTCGAGGTACTCCACCAGCAATGTCATCACCGAAGGCGCGGAGTTCCAGAACGTCACCCCATGGGTCACCATCAAACGATGCCAGGCATCCGGTTGGTAACGCTCCGCTTCCGATGGCATCACCATGGTGCCACCCACCGACAGCAAGCCAAAAATATCAAACGCCGAAATATCAAAACTCAGAGCACTAAGGGCCAGGCCACGATCCAGGGCATTGAGATTGAGCTGTTGAATGGTGTCGACAATGCTGTTCACCGCCCCCCGATGTTCAATGGCGACGCCCTTGGGGACACCGGTAGAACCTGAAGTAAAGATGACATAGGCGAGTTCAGACGCGTCGGGGAGCATGGGTTCACCCATACTCGCGGCGGGTAACATGGCAACCGCACCGTATGGATCGATCAATAGCAGCCTGGCCTCGGGTTCCTCCTTCCATGGCTTGCTGCTGAACACCACCCGGGTTTGCGCCTGCCTGAGAACATCCCGCCGCCGACCTTCCGGCCAGGAGCTGTCCAGTGGCAGGTAAGCCTTGCCGGACATCACGATCGCCAGCACCGCGATGATCTGGGCCCGACCTTTGTCGACCATGACCGCAATGGTCTCGGCGTCCATGTCCACATGCTGGCGCAGCTGCAACGACAGAGTCAGAGCAGCCTGATACAACTCACCGTAAGTCAGCTCGCCAAGGCCGTCGATAATCGCAATGGCTCGCGGCTGCTGCCGGGCATGCTGGATAAAATCGTGATGGATCGCCCGTTCGAAATCATAGGCTGGCGGGCAGGACTTCCAGGCTTCGCGCTGCCGCCGGACCTCTACAGTGGGTACCAGCTCCAGCTGATTGATCCGCAAATGCCCCTCCCCGACGATCTGTTCAAGAATGCGCAGATAGTACCGAGACAGGCAGCTCATGGTTGGGGCAGTGAAGAGCGCGGTCGCGTAGTTGAATACGGCCTGCACGCGCTCACCTTCTTTCTGTATGTTCAGGGTCAGGTCGAACTTTGCCGCCTGGTACTGCTCCATCAGGCTTTGCGGTTCCAGCCAATCAGGCAAATTCGGGGTCTGCCCGTCATCCTCCAGCACAAATAGCACCTGGAATAGCGGATGCCGCGACAGATCGCGTGGTACCTGCAGAGCATCGATCAACTGCTCCAGCGGCAGGCTCTGATACTTCTGCACCTGAAGCACAGACTTGAAGACTTCGCGCACGTACTCGGACAACGGCATCTCGTCGTTGATCTGCGTGCGCAACGGTAGGGTATTGACGAAGAAACCCACTACCGATCGGGTTTCCGTCGTCGGTCGGTTGGCTACCGGCGTACCGACCAGAACATCCTGCTGGCCGCTGAAACAGCTGAGCAGCAGATTGAATGCCGACAGGAAAAGCGCAAAAGGCGTTACGCCTTCCCGTCGAATGAACTGCTCGGCCCGAGCCATCAGGGCCTCGGGCAATACAATGCCATGGTTGGCCCCGCGGTGGTCAAACTGCGCCGGCCGCACAAAATCGAGCGGCATCTCCAGCGTTTGCCAGCCCTGCAGTTGGTGCTGCCAGAAGGTTTTCAGTTCTGACAACCGAGCCGAATCGAGGTATTCACGCTGCCAGCAAGCGTAATCTCCATATTGCAGGAGCGGGTCCGGCAATGTCGGTTGCTGACCTCGTCGGTACGACTCATAGAGGTTTTGCAACTCCTCCAGGAACAGGTTTTGTGACCAGCCATCGAAGGCCAGGTGATGCACGACAATCAGGCTGTACAAGATCGTACTGCCGTCAGGCTGGCGGACCTCATAGAGACTGGCTCTGAGGGGAATTTCCGAATCGAGAGCAAATGGCCGGTCAATGTCGCCGAGCAACTGTTGTTGCCAGCCAGCGGCATCGAGCCGCAACTGCTGCACCCGCAACTCGTTGTCGGTCAACTTCGACAATGCGGTAAGAGCCGACGGCTGGCAAATGACACTGCGCAGCACGTGATGGCGGGCAACGATGGACTTCAGGCTCTGGCGATAAGCGCTCAGATCGACCTCGGCGCTCAGGCGGAACAGCATCGGTACGTGGTACAGATTGCTGCCACCGTTGAGCTTCTCGATAAACCACAGCTGCATCTGCGAGAACGACAGTGGCCAGGTATCACGCTGCAGCGCCGGAATCAGCAAAGGCCCGGACTCATTGCCGTTAAGCCTGAGGTAACGGCACAAGGCGCGGATCGTCGGATATTGCCCCAGTTCACCCAGGGTGACCTCCCTCCGTAACCTGCGGCTGATCTGGTAACAGGCCTGGATTGCCAGAATGGAGTTGCCGCCCAGGGAGAAGAAGTTGTCTTCCACGCTGACGCGCTCCAACTTCAACAATCCCCCCCAGATCAGGCAGCACTCGCGCTCCAGATCACTCTCGGCGGCGACCAGGGGGCGTTGTTCGCTCTCGGGGAGCGGCAGCGATTTTCGGGCGATCTTGCCGTTCTCGGTCAGAGGCATGCTGTCCAGCTGGATAAACGCCTTTGGCAGCATGTATTGCGGCAACTCACCACGCAGATACTGACTCAGCGCTTGAATGTCCACCGCCTTGGTAGCGACCAAGTAGGCCGCCAGATAAGGTTGCGGATGCTGAATCAATACCACGCAACACATGGTTATATCGGGATAGGACAGCGTGATGTTCTCGATTTCCCCCAGTTCAATGCGGTAACCGTTGATTTTGACTTGCTGGTCTATCCGCCCCATGAACTCGAGGTTGCCGTCGCTGAGGAAACGCCCGGCATCCCCGGTACGGTAGACGCGTTCCTGCAAGTGCTCATGCCAGAAGAAGCTGTCGGCGGTGCGCTGTGCATCCGCGTAATAGCCGCGCGCCAACCCTTCACCGGCGATATACATCTCGCCTTTCACCCCCACAGGCAGCGGTCGCAATTCAGCATCCAGAACATAGAAACGCTCGTGTGGCAACGGCTTGCCATACGGAATGCTGACCGACCGGACTGGTTCCTGCGGGACCTCATAAAGAATCGAGAAGACCGCCGCCTCCGTTGCGCCACCGGCGCTGCAGAAACGGCTGTGCGGGGCCCACTGCCGACAGCGTTCAGGCAATGACGTGGCAATCCAGTCCCCCCCTACCATCACCGCGCGCAACGCGGGTACCGGGCCGGAGAGAAGTCCGGCATTGCCGACATAGTCCAGCAACAGCTCCAGCAGCGCGGGCGCGCTCAGCCACACCGTAACGCGATGGTTGATGATCGATTGATACCAGGCCTGCGGGTTGACCCGATCGTTCTCGGCCGGCATGACGACCGCGCCCCCCACTGAAAGAGGGCTGAAGATGTCAAAAATGGCCAGGTCGAAACTCAGCGCGCTGAGGGCCAGGCTGCGGTCGTACGCGTCGATAGCGAAATAACGACGGGTACCTTCGAGCATATTCACCACACTGCGATGCTCGATCGCCACGCCTTTTGGCGTGCCTGTAGAACCAGAGGTAAAGATGATATAGGCCAGGCTGTCCGCAGCGGCATCGACGGCAGGCAAGAGCCGCGCCGGCGGTGGTAGCGTGAGGGCCTGCCCCGTGGCGCTCAGGCCGACGACATTGATCTGCGACGTCTCCCATGGCTCGCTGCTCAACAGGGTATTGATGCTCGCCTGGGCCATCACGCCCAGGCGGCGCTGCAACGGCCAGCCTTTATCCATCGGCAGGAAGGCTTTGCCACACATCAGCGCCGCCAGTATCGCCACAGGCTGCAGGCGTCCCTTGTCCGCGAGTATCGCAATCGCCTCGCCTGTCATGCCGCCCTGCAAGCGCAACTGGGTAGACAGCGTCAGGGCCGCCAGATACAGCTCGCCATAGGTCATTTCACCCAGCTCATCGATCACCGCCACGGCCTGCGGATGCTGCTGCGCGTAACGGATGAAATCGTGCTGCAGGGTACGCTCGAACGAATACTCGAAACGCCGCTCCTCAGCCATCGCAAGCTGCGTCTGCATGTGCGCGGCGCTCGCCAGGCCAAGGCTTCTCAGCGGCTGCTCGGCCCCCTCGACCATCTGCTGCAAGACCGTGACGTAGTAGCCGGCCAGGCGACTGATCGTGTCCTGGCTGAACAGCGCGGTGGCGAAGTTAAACCGGGCATTGATCCGCCCGGCAACGGGCGTCAACGTGAGGGTCAAGTCGAACTTGGCCGTTTGCTCATACGCACTCAGATCCACCACCGAAAGCCAATCCGGGCAAGCGGCGCCCACCGTGCTTTCCAGAGCGAACATCACCTGAAACAGTGGATGCCGCGAAAAGTCCCGTGGCACTCCCAGGCGATCCACCAGTTGCTCCAGCGGAAAGCTCTGATGTTGTTGCACTTGCGCCGTATTGGCCGCGACCTGGCGGATAAACTCGCACACCGAGAGTTCGTCAGGCACCCGATTGCGCAGCGGCAAGCTATTGACGAAAAAGCCGATTAGGCTTTCCAACTCCGGCTGGCTGCGGTTGGCCAACGGTGTCCCCACCACGATGTCATCCTGGTTGGTATAACGTGCCAGTAACAGGGTGAAGCCGGCCAACAGCACGGCATGCAGCGTAACCCCTTCCTTGCGGGCCAACGACTCGAGTGCTGCCACCAAGGATGCAGTCAGCAGGACCTCGCAGTGACTGCCGCGTGCATCAAAAAACGTGGGGCGAAGGTAATCCGGAGCAATATCCAGCTGCTGGTAGCCATCCAGCGCCTGATCCCAGAATGCCAGGGCCTCGGCACTGGCCCGGTCATCGGACTGCTCACGCTGCCAAACCGCATAGTCGAGATATTGCACATCAAGCGCCGGGGGAGCTTGTTCCGTTTGCCCGAGGAAATATTGATAAAGCGCCGCCAGCTCCCGCAGCAGCACGTCCATTGACCAGCCATCGAAAGCAATGTGATGGAACACCAGAAGACTCACCGTAACCTCTGCCCCGACCTCATTCCGGTAGCGGTAGATCGCTGCCCGCAACGGCAGATCGCGCAGCAGGTCAATCGGCTGCTGCAGCGCCTGTTGCAGGCAGTCAGTGAACTGCACTTGCGTCACCGAATGGATCGGTACCGCCAGCTCCTGCTCGGTGACATGCAGATACGCCTCGCCCGTTTCATCCTGGCGAATCAGGCTCCGCAGCACCTGATGACGAGCCACCACCGCCTGTAAACTTTTGATGTAGGTCGCGCAGTCGGCATCGGCGGACAGCTGCAACAGCACCGGCGACAGGTAATGCGTGGCGCCACCCGACAGATTCTCCATAAACCACAAGCGCGACTGCTGGAAAGACAGCCGCGCCTCGCTGCGCCCGCTCCTTGCGATCGAGGGTTCCGACAGCGTCCGCTCTTGCTGGGCAAGATGCTCACTCAGCAGCGCCACCGTCGGATACCGGTTCAGTGTCAGCGCCGATACTTTTATGCCAAGGGCCTTATAGATTTCATGGCACAACCTGATCGCCAGAATCGAGTTGCCGCCCAAGCGGAAGAAGTGATGGTCAATGCCTGCGTGGCTACCAAGCAGGCGGTTGAACAACGCCAGCAACCGGCTTTCCAACTCATTGCCAGGCGCGCGGAAAGGGACACTCTGATCGATCATCGCCGGCTCGGGCAACGCTCGGTAATCCACTTTTCGACTGACCGTCAGCGGGATCCTCGGGATCGCCATCATCGCCGTTGGCACCATGTGGGCCGGCAATTGGGTACTCAACTGCCGCCACAACCCCTCGACCGTCAGATCGCTGCCGGAAGCGACTACGAACCAGGCCTGAAGCTGCAGCGCAGGCTCCTTGCGCGCCGTGACCAGTGCTTCGGCCACTCCCGGCACGGCACGCATCACACTCTCGATCTCACCCAACTCGATGCGGTAACCGTTAATTTTCACCTGCTGGTCCGCTCGGCCACAGTATTCCAGGCTGCCATCAGCCAGGCGCCGCACACGATCGCCGGTGCGATACAGCCGACGGTAGTCCGGATCCTGGCTGAAGGGGTTTTCGATAAACGCCGAGGCCGTCAGTTCCGGCAAATTGAGATAACCGCGGGCAAGGCCGACTCCCGCCAGGCAAAGCTCGCCTTCAACCCCCAATGGCAGCGGGTGAAAATGCTCATCCACCACGTAGCAGCGCATATTGGCAATGCCCAGGCCAATATTGCGGGCACCATTATTTCGATACAGGTTGATGCTCACACTGACCGAGGCTTCGGTGGGCCCATACAGGTTGGCAACCTGCAAACCCGCCGCCAGATAGTGCTCGAGCACATCCTGCGAAGTCGACTCCCCGCCTACGGCAAGGCAACGCAGAGAGTCCGGCAATAGAGGACGGGGACCCAGCAGTGCGGGCGGCAGAAGGCAGAAGTTGATTTGCCACTCGCGCATCTGCGCGGTGAGCAACTCAAGATCCAGGCGCTGGGGTTCGCTGGCGATACACAGGCGATGCCCGTTGTTAAGAGCGATGAAGACTTCGAACACATGCGCGTCGAAGGCCAGGGTGGCAAATTGCAGACAGTTCAGAACACCCTGCTCACGACTCAGCAGCCGGCGGCCATGACCCAGAATCATGTTCGCGGCACCCCGATGTTCGCACAGCGTGCCTTTGGGCTTCCCTGTTGTCCCGGAGGTATAAATGACATAAGCCAACTGCTCGCCGCTCACCTCGGGAAGCAGTATCGGCTCTTTGCCAGACACTCGGTCTCCCGGCCGATCGATCAGCAGGCAGTAGCTATCGGCCGTACTTTCCTTCAATGAGTTCTCAAGAGCCGTTTCGGTCAAGACAATGGGGCTGCCCACATCGCTCAGGATATACGCCAGCCGTTGCGCGGGGGCGTAAGGGTCCAAAGGCACATAGGCCGCGCCAGCCTTCATGATTGCCAGCATGGCCACGACTGCGTTGGCCCCCCGCTGCACATACAAGGGGATCAAGGTATCGGCCGGCATTTCCTCGCCGCAAATACGCAGATATTCCTCACGCAACCTACGCGCCAGGCCGCTGCTACGCTGCGCGAGCTCCCCATAACTGAATGCCTGCCGGCTGTCGACCAATGCCATCCGCGTGGGGTAAAGACGGGCATTTTCCTCAAAACCGGCGAACAGCGTCGTGACGTGCTCCAGCGGCACTTCACTGTCGTTATTGGATTGATTTTCTAGACGCTGCGCCTGCTCTTCGGATAAATATGGCAGCGTGGAAAGCGGCCGATCCGGCTCGCTTAGTGACGACCACAGCAAATGTTGGTATTGCTCCGCGAGCTCAGCCATTTGTACCGCGTCGAATAGATTCGCGTCATACCTGAGCCTGAACTCAAAGGCGTCTTTCGACTGCTGATACTCCAACAACAATTCAGTGCCTGCCAGGTCGTCATTGAAGCGATGATTGACCTGTGCCCGGCAACCATCAAATGTCAACGGAAAATTCTTCAGAAAACCCTGGGAAAAACTGACGTTCAATTCGGCAACCGGACTCTCGCTGAGCATGTAATGAACCGGCAACTTGGAGTGGCGCAGCCGTCCCGAGACCTTAAGTTTTTTCGTATAGTCGAGGGTCGTTTTATACAAGCTTGAAAAGTTCGAATCAGCAAGTAACGCCAAGGGAAATACCGCGGTATTCACCTGCCCGCCATAATAGACTTTTTCCCCTCCTTCCGCTGCGACAGGATAGGCGATGCAAACTTTTTCCTGCCCCGTCTGACGGGCAATCAAGATCGCCCACAACGTCTTGAATATTAGAAAATGATTGGCATATTTGATCCCGGCCTTCAGATCTCGCCAGTCGGCGAACGAGACATCAAAACGCACTTCGCCCACTGTCTCTTGCCTCTGTCCGGAGGATATGCGGGGCAACTCGGCACGCCGCGGACAACCAGACAACAAGTCGCGCCAGAACCCGGCCGAGTCAAACCGCCCACGCAATTGAGCAACGTCATCTTCATAGCGCGCATATAAATCGAGGAGATCACTAAACGTCTCTGCCGGCGCGAGCCCAAGCGGGCCCTTGTTGTAATATTCAGATAACAAGGCATAAAACTCGTCGCCAGACAGGCCATCCAGTAGCACGTGGTGTACGACGACAAGAAAGTTGTAACGTCGTTCGCCAGTCTTGATCAGATGGAAGCGACAGAGAGGCCCTTGGCGGAGGTCAAAGGGAGTACGTACCAGGGATTGGGCATCGCAGGGTGAATCGAAATACTCGAGGGTTATGGGGTTATCGGCTTTCACCCAGAAAAGCTGTCCATCCTTTTCATCGAGAACATGATTAAACAGAATATAGTCTCGACTTATACCCTCTACGGCCAAACACAGCCTGTTTAAATCCAGATCACCTTCGATGTCCTGATCCAGAACCAGGTTATATTCGCATGACTGCGGCTTGATAATATATTCATCCCAGAAGATCCTGGTGTAAGGCGAGGCAGAAAACATACGATATCCTTAAGGTTTATTAGAGTGAGCCTTCACGTCTAAACTGATCGCCGCATTTTAACGAGAGACTCTCTCGCCACTAAAAACAAGACTACGATTAAAAATCCTTTGCCTTGGGCCAAAGCCGAAAAGCGTGCCTGTTTCTTAATTCAATTATGTTCCTCTTACCCCCAGCCCAACCCTTCATCTGCCTTTCACCAGCACAGACTCCAAGTTAAATAAATATTTATGATCACCAATCGAGAAAGATACGCACTCACGAATTCTCGCGAAATAATATATTTAACGAAAACCCAATATCTATAAGATATTTCCTTTGCACTCATAAGATAAAACTTAATTAAAAAAGAGAATCAAGCAGAATCTCCACGGCAATATCTGAACACAAGGACTGGGTCCTATCCGGGGTTATCGCTCCGATTGACAGCAGTTCGCCGCCGCCCCAACTCTGTATCGGGGCGCAAGTCTTTGATGGAGGGGAGAAACCGGGAACAGTTTTGTCCGGCGAGCACTACTTATCCGGGAAGGTTGACGAGATCGCGACCAGGGCTGCCGACGATCCTGAGGGTCATTTGCAACAGGCAGGGCGTCCGGAGGTGGCTTATATCGGCGATGGCGACCGGTACGTCTGCTGCTCGTCGAATTCAAGTACGAGGGTTCGCACCACAAGTGACAAAGCCGCAGCTGCCGGATCGGCAAGCGGGCTGATGCCATCCTGCACGACCATGGCGACACCCTGCGGCCAAGAACCTGGTCAGTCGGTATCCGGGGGACACTTTGCGAGCGCCTTACTTCAAACCGCCAAACCGCCGATAGAAACTTTCGCCGACGTCGGGCAACGGACCGTCGGCGTTTTCCAGCGCGTCGTTGAGCCATTCCTCGGCCTTGGCGTAGATCAGACGATAGATGTTGCGGCACAGCTGGCGCGCCGCTCGGCCTTCCCAGTCGCCAGGGAGCAGCTCGTCCGGCAGCTGCGGATCGCGCAGCAGCAGTTTGCGGTATTCGTGGATCAGCAGCAGGCGCGCCAGGAAACAATCGGCCGGCTGCAGTTGCTCCTGCTCGCGCAGCGCTTGCCACAGCGGCCGGAACAGCTGGATGAACTCGCTGTAATGAGCCGCCAGCTCGTCGATGTTCCAGCTTTCGCGCACCTGCAGGCGCAGCGCCTTGGAGGCCAGCACGTCCTGGGCGGTGGTCTCGAATACAATGGTGTCTTCCTGGGCGCCGAGGTCCACCAGGGTCGCGTTGATATCCGCCCGATCGCTGCGCGGACAGGCCAGCAGCACCGGTGAAATCGCGCCAAAACCTTGCCACTCCAGCTCTTCGCGCACCTGCTTGCGCTTGTCCTGGCCGAGCTGCGACAGCATCACCAGGCACCAGGAACCGTCCCAGGCCGGCACGCTGGCGTTGTAGACCCGCTTGAAGGCCTTGTCGAAACGCCGGCGGCCGGTACCGGTCAGGCTGTAATAGCTGCGGCGCCCGACTTTCTCGGCGGTCAGCCAGCCTTCCTTGGTCAGGCGGAAGATCGAGGTGCGGATCAGTCGCTCGTTGATGCCGATGGGTTCGAGCAACTGGATCAGGCTGCCCAGCCATACCGTACCGCCGTGGGGTTCGATGGCATCGCCGTACAGGGTAATGATCAGGGAACTGGCGCGAATCGGCGTCTGCTCCTGGAAACGGGTCACAAGGTGATTCAAAGGTGCTAGGGACGACATGGGCGTACCGGACAAAAAGGAAGAAATATACCGGGTTTCACCGGCTTGGAGTGGCCTGGAGCGCACGACCCACTGTGCCCTGGTTGTTCACTGGGCGGTATTTTTCGGGCGCAGGCCGCTGTCGGTGATACGCGGGCGATTGGCTTCGGGCTCCGCGAGCGGCTCACAGACCTGCATCTGCTCCAGGCAGCGCCTGGCCAGCTGTTGGTATTCACGGGTGCCGGCCTGCTTCCAGTGCAGCTCTTCGTCGCTGAGGCGGCGTTTGACACTGGCCGGGGCGCCCATGACCAGCGACTGCTCCGCACACTCGAAGCCGGCCTTGACGAAGGCCGCCGCGGACACGAAGCAGCGTGGCGCGATCCGGGCGTTGTCCATCACCACCGCGTTCATCCCCACCAGCGCATCGGCGCCGATCCGGCAGCCGTGCAGCACCGCGCCGTGGCCGATATGGCCGTTGCGCTCGACCACCGTGTCGCTGTCGGGAAAGCCGTGCATCACACAGGTGTCCTGCAGGTTGGCCCCCTCCTCCAGCACGATCCGCCCGAAATCGCCGCGCAGGCTGGCCAGCGGGCCGATGTAGCAATGGGCACCGACTATCACGTCGCCGATCAACACGGCGGACGGATGCACATAAGCACTGGGATGGACCACCGGGGTCAGGCCGTCGAGGCTGTAGCAGGTCATGAGGTACTCCTTGGCTAGGCGGCAAGTCGACATAGCGCGCAAAGCGATGCCGATCAGGATTTATTTTGTATCACATCAAGCTTAAACGAAAAAGCGGAAAAACAGTATCGCGTCTCTACTCAGCGAAGGCCGCCAGACAAAGGCCAAAAACCCCAATAAAACCTGGAAAATCACGACTTGATCGACCCTCTTCGTCCTGGCGAAACAGATTCAACGCCCCAACATAAAGACACACTAATCATATTTTTACATTGCATTTATGTATCACATTGGCGATATACTCGGCGAAAACCGGCTCCCCAGCCGATCCAATAATGACCCGGCCCTGCGCCGAGCGTGCACCGTGAGGGCATCCGCCATGCCTCAAACCCTTGCTGTCGAAAGCCTCGATGGCGGCGTTCGACTGATTACCCTGCAACGCCCCGCCGCCCTGAATGCCCTGACCACCGAATTGCTCGGCGAACTGGCAGCCGCCCTGGACGCCGCCCAGGCCGACAGCGAGACCCGGGTCGTGGTGCTGACCGGCAGCCGCAAGGCATTCGCCGCCGGCGCCGACATCAATGAAATGGCCGAGCGCGACCTCACCGGCATCCTCAACGACCCGCGCCAGGCTTCCTGGCAGCAGATCACCGGCTTCAGCAAACCGCTGATCGCCGCGGTCAACGGCTTTGCCCTCGGCGGCGGCTGCGAGCTGGCCATGCACGCCGACATCCTGATCGCCGGCGAGGACGCGCGCTTCGGCCAGCCGGAAATCAACCTCGGGATCATGCCCGGCGCCGGCGGCACCCAGCGCCTGCTGCGAGCGGTCGGCAAATCCCTGGCCATGCAGATGGTCCTCGGCGGCGAGTCGATCGATGCCCGCCATGCCTTGCGCGCCGGCCTGGTCAGCGAGGTCACCCAACCGGAACTCACGGTCGAGCGCGCCCTGCAGCTGGCGCGGCTGATCGCCGGCAAGGCACCGCTGGCCCTGCGCCTGGCCAAAGAGGCGCTGCTCAAGGCGCTGGACACCGACCTCGCCAGCGGCCTGCGCTTCGAGCGCCACGCCTTCACCGTGCTGGCCGGCACCCGCGACCGCGAAGAAGGCATCCGCGCCTTCCAGGAAAAACGCCGGCCCAGCTTCACCGGCCACTAGGCCGCCGCAGCGGCCAACGACTCCCACGACCCGTCAGAGAGCGCCAGAACCATGAACTTCGAACACATCCTGTTTTCCGTCGAGGCAGGCGTCGCCCTCCTCAGCCTGAACCGCCCCGAGCAGCTCAACAGCTTCAATGCGCAGATGCATGGCGAGGTCCGCGAAGCGCTCAAGCAGGTGCGCGCCAATCCCGAGGCCCGGGTGCTGCTGTTGACCGGTGAAGGCCGTGGCTTCTGTGCCGGCCAGGACCTGAGCGACCGCAATGTCGCCCCCGGCGCGGAGGTGCCGGACCTGGGCGAGTCCATCGAACGTTTCTACAACCCGCTGATCCGCCAGTTGCGCGACCTGCCGCTGCCGGTGATCTGCGCGGTGAACGGCGTGGCCGCCGGGGCCGGGGCCAACATTCCCCTGGCCTGCGACCTGGTGCTGGCCGGCCGTTCGGCGAGCTTTATCCAGGCGTTCTGCAAGATCGGCCTGATCCCCGACTCCGGCGGAACCTGGACCCTGCCGCGCCTGGTCGGCATGGCGCGGGCCAAGGCCCTGGCCCTGCTGGGCAATCGCCTGACGGCCGAACAGACCGAGCAATGGGGCCTGATCTATCGCTGCGTCGAAGATGCCGAGTTGCGTGACGAAGCCCTCAAGCTTGCGCGCCACCTGGCCACCCAGCCGACCTACGGCCTGGCGCTGATCAAGCGCAGCCTCAACGCCAGCCTGAACAACAGCTTCGACGAACAGCTGGAACTGGAAAAAGACCTGCAACGCCTGGCCGGGCGCAGCGAGGATTACCGCGAAGGCGTGAGTGCCTTCATGGACAAACGCACACCGACCTTCAAGGGGCGTTGAACATGAGCGCACTGACACTCCAGGTCCGTGTCGCGGTGATCGGCGCCGGCGCGATGGGCGCCGGCATCGCCCAGGTCGCAGCCCAGGCCGGCCACCCGGTCTGGCTATTGGACAACCGCCCGGGCGCCGCGGCGCAAGCCATCGCCGGCATCGACCGGCAACTCGCCCGGCGCGTGGCCAACGGCAAGCTCGACGCCCAGGCGCACAGGGCAACCATGGCCCGGTTGCAGGCGGCCGAATCCATCGAGCAACTGGCCGACAGCGAGCTGATCGTCGAAGCCATCGCCGAGAACCTCGAGGCCAAGCGTGAGCTGTTTCGTCAGCTGGAAAGCCTGTGCCGCGACAGCTGCATCCTCGCCAGCAACACCTCTTCGCTGTCGATCACCCGCATCGCCGCCGGCCTGAAGCATCCCGAACGCCTGCTGGGCCTGCACTTTTTCAACCCGGCGCCGGTCATGCCGCTGGTCGAGGTCGTCTCGGGGCTGGCCAGCGACCGGCAACTGGCGCAGTGCCTTTACGACACCGCGACAAACTGGGGCAAGAAGCCGGTGCACACCCGCTCCACCCCGGGCTTTATCGTCAATCGCGTGGCCCGGCCGTTCTACGCCGAAAGCCTGCGCCTGTTGCAGGAAGGCGCCAGCGACTGCGCCACCCTCGATGCCCTGCTGCGCGAAGCCGGTGGTTTTGCCATGGGTGCCTTCGAGCTGACGGACCTGATCGGCCATGACGTCAACTACGCAGTGACCCGCTCGGTCTTCGAGGCCTATTACGGCGACATGCGCTTTCAGCCGTCACTGATCCAGCAGGAACTGGTGGATGCCGGGCATTTCGGCCGCAAGAGCGGCCAGGGCTTCTATTCCTATGCCGAGGGCGCCGAACGCCCAGCCCCTGTCGAGCTGCACAGCGATCAGCCCATCGAACACTGTGTGGTCGAGGGCGACCTGGGGGCTGCCCAAGGTTTGCTGCAACGCCTGCGCGAGTCCGGCGTGCGCCTGGTCGAGCGTGACGGCCCTGGCCTGTTGCGGGTCGGCGACGCGGTACTGGCGGTCAGCGACGGGCGCCTGGCCAGCCAGCGCGCCCGCGACCACGGTTTGAGCAACCTGATCCTGCTGGACCTGGCCCATGACTATGCCAGCGCTGGCCGGTTGGCCATCAGCTGCTGCGCCGGCACCAGCCCACTGGCCCGCGACCAGGCGGTGGCACTGTTGCAACGCGCCGGGTTCAAGGTCAGCCAGCTCAGCGACAGCCCGGGGCTGCTGGTCCTGCGCACCGTGGCGATGCTCGCCAACGAGGCCGCCGACGCCTTGCTGCAAGGCGTGGCCTCGGCGGTGGACATCGACCTGGCGATGCGCGCCGGGGTCAATTACCCCGAAGGCCCCCTGGCCTGGGCCGACCGCCTGGGCCTGCCATGGGTGCTCGAGATCCTGCAAAACCTGCAGGCCGCCTACGGCGAGGAACGTTATCGACCGTCCCTGCTGTTGCGCCGCCGGGTTGCCGAAGGGAGGACACTGCATGCTTGATCACCCTGCCATGAGCCTGGCCAGCGCGTGCGCCCAGAGCCTGTTCAAACGCGACAACGCCAGCCAGGCGCTGGGCATGCGCCTGCTGTCGGTGGCGCCCGGCGCCGCCCGGCTGGGCATGAGCGTGCGCGAAGACATGCTGCAGGGCCACGGCACCTGCCACGGCGGCTTGCTGTTCACCCTGGCGGACTCGGCCTTCGCCCTGGCCTGCAATACCTACGACGAAGCCACGGTGGCCATCGGCTGCAGCATCGACTACATCGCCCCGGCCCGCCTCGGCGACACCCTGACCGCCGATTGTATCGAGCAAAGCCGTAGCGGCCGGACCGGCAACTACGACGTGCGGATCGAAAACCAGCATGGCGTGCTGATCGCCCTGTTCCACGGCAAATCCTACAAAGTGCGCGGCCCGGTGCTGGCGCAGGAGACCCCCAATGAATGACGCCCTGATCATCGATGCAGTCCGCACCCCCATCGGCCGTTACGGCGGCGCCCTGAGCAGCGTGCGCGCCGACGACCTGGGCGCAGTGCCGTTGCGCGCCCTGATGCAGCGTAATCCCGGAGTCGACTGGAGCCGGGTCGACGAAGTGATCTACGGCTGCGCCAACCAGGCCGGCGAAGACAACCGCAACGTGGCACGCATGTCGGCGCTGCTGGCCGGGTTGCCGGTGGAGGTCCCCGGCACCACCCTCAACCGCTTGTGCGGCTCCGGCCTGGACGCCATCGGCACCGCCGCCCGCGCCCTGCGTTGTGGCGAGGCCCGGCTGGTGCTGGCCGGCGGCGTCGAATCGATGTCCCGCGCGCCGCTGGTGATGGGCAAGGCGCAGACCGCGTTTTCCCGCCAGGCCGAGCTGTTCGACACCACCATCGGCTGGCGCTTCGTCAATCCGCTGATGGAACAAGGCTTCGGCATCGACTCGATGCCGGAAACCGCGGAAAACGTCGCCGCGCAGTTCGGCATTTCCCGCGCCGACCAGGACACCTTCGCCCTGCGCAGCCAGCAGCGGGCCGCGGCGGCGCAAGCCAGCGGACGCTTGGCCAGGGAAATAGTCGCGGTGTCCATTCCCCAGCGCAAAGGCCCGCCGACCCTGGTCGAGCAGGACGAACACCCAAGGGGCGACACCACCCTCGAACAGCTGCAGAAGCTCGGCACGCCATTCCGCCAGGGCGGCAGCGTCACCGCGGGCAACGCCTCGGGGGTCAACGACGGCGCCTGCGCCCTGTTGCTGGCCGATGCAGCAACCGCACAATGCTACGGCCTCAAGGCGCGTGGTCGGGTGGTCGCCATGGCCACCGCCGGGGTCGAGCCACGGATCATGGGCATCGGCCCGGTGCCAGCCACGCGCAAGGTGCTGGAGCTGGCCCGGCTGAGCCTGGCGGACATGGACGTGATCGAACTCAACGAAGCGTTCGCCGCCCAGGGCCTGGCGGTGCTGCGCGAGCTGGGCCTGGCGGACGACGACGAGCGGGTCAACCCCAACGGCGGCGCCATCGCCCTGGGCCACCCCCTGGGCATGAGCGGCGCGCGCCTGGTGACCACCGCGCTGCACGAACTGGAACAACGCCAGGGTCGCTACGCCTTGTGCACCATGTGCATCGGTGTGGGCCAGGGCATCGCCCTGATCGTCGGACGAGTTTAAGACCAGATACACCCGCGCCCGGAGCCCCCGAGGGTATCCTGGGCGCAGGCACTCAGGAGTCGCCCGCCGGCGGCTCGACACAACAATAATTCGAGTGAAGCCATGAACATGCCAATTGCCAAAGCCGTGCTTGATCCCCTGCTGGACCCGCTGGAAACCGCCAGCGTCGACCAGTTGCGCCAGCATCAGCTGGAACGCCTGCGCTGGAGCCTGAACCACGCCTACCGGAACGTGCCGCTGTACCGTCAGCGCTTCGACGCGCTGGGCGTGCACCCCGACGATGTGCGCAGCCTGGAGGACCTGGCGAAATTCCCGTTCACCAGCAAGTCCGACCTGCGCGACAACTACCCCTACGGCATGTTCGCCGTGCCGATCCAGGACGTGGTGCGCCTGCACGCCTCCAGCGGCACCACCGGCAAGCCGACGGTGGTCGGCTACACCCAGAACGACATCGACACCTGGGCCAGGGTGGTCGCGCGCTCGATCCGCGCCGCCGGCGGCCGGCGTGGCGACAAGGTCCATGTGTCCTACGGCTACGGCCTGTTCACCGGCGGCCTGGGGGCGCACTACGGCGCCGAGCGCCTGGGCTGTACGGTGATCCCGATGTCCGGTGGCCAGACCGAAAAACAGGTGCAACTGATCAAGGACTTCCAGCCGGACATCATCATGGTCACGCCCTCCTACATGCTCAACATCGCCGACGAGATCGAGCGCCAAGGCATCGATCCGCAAAAGCTCGCCCTGCGCCTGGGGATCTTCGGCGCCGAACCCTGGACCGCCGAACTGCGCAGCGCCATCGAGCAGCGCCTGGGCATCACCGCGCTGGATATCTACGGGCTCTCGGAAATCATGGGCCCCGGCGTGGCCATGGAATGCGCCGAGACCAAGGACGGGCCGACCATCTGGGAGGACCACTTCTACCCCGAGATCATCGACCCGGTGACCGGCCAGGTGTTGCCGGATGGCCAGATGGGCGAGCTGGTGTTCACCTCGCTGAGCAAGGAAGCCCTGCCGATGATCCGCTACCGCACCCGCGACCTGACCCGCCTGCTGCCCGGTACGGCGCGGCCCATGCGGCGTATCGACAAGATCACCGGGCGCAGCGACGACATGCTGATCATTCGCGGGGTCAACGTGTTCCCCACGCAGATCGAGGAGCAGGTGCTCAAGGTCCGGCAACTCTGCGAATGCTACGAGATCCACCTGTACCGCAACGGCAACCTCGACAGCGTCGAGGTGCATGTGGAGCTCAAGAACGAGCACCGACAGCTGGGCGACGAGCAGCAGAAAGCCATCTGCGACGAACTGAGCCGGCACATCAAAACCTACATCGGCATCAGCTCGCGTATCGTTTTGCGCCCGGCCTTTTCCCTCAAGCGCTCCGAGGGCAAGGCCAGCCACGTGGTGGACAATCGGCAGAAATAGGCCTTTCCAAGCTTAAAGCCCCGCTTCGGCGGGGCTTTTTTTGCCCGAGGAAAAACCCTTGTCGGGCAAAGCGATACAAAAACATATACGACACGTTATTTTGTATTTGATATTTATTTTTGTATCACATATAAAGTTCTCCATGCCCAGGCAATCCTTCACGGCAGGAGACGCACCATGTACGCACAGCTGGTAGAGACCGGAGTCAAAAGCATCAAGCCCCGTTCGGAGATGTCCGAACAGGAACGCGCCTTCCAGGAAAAAATCGATTCGGAAATCAAGATCGAAGCCAAGAACTGGATGCCGGATGCCTATCGGCAAACCCTGATCCGGCAGATTTCCCAGCACGCCCATTCGGAAATCGTCGGCATGCTGCCCGAAGGCAACTGGGTAACCCGCGCCCCGACCCTCAAGCGCAAGCTGCAACTGATGGCCAAGATCCAGGACGAAGCCGGCCACGGCCTGTACCTGTACAGCGCGATGGAAACCCTGGGCGCCGACCGCGACGAGGAAATCGCCAAGCTGCACAGCGGCCGCGCCAAGTATTCGAGCATCTTCAACTACCCGACGCTGAACTGGGCCGACATGGGCGCGGTGGGCTGGCTGGTGGACGGCGCGGCGATCGTCAATCAGGTGGTGCTGCAGCGCACCTCCTACGGCCCCTACTCCCGGGCCATGGTGCGCATCTGCAAGGAAGAAAGCTTCCACCAGCGCCAGGGTTACGAAATCCTCCTGACCCTGATGCGCGAGGGCAACCAGGCGCAGAAGGACATGGTCCAGGACGCCATCAACCGCCTGTGGTGGCCGGCCCTGATGATGTTCGGCCCCAGCGACGAACACTCGCCCAACAGCGCGCAGTCCATGGCCTGGAAGATCAAGCGCCAGAGTAACGACGAACTGCGCCAGCGCTTCATCGACCAGACCATCCCGCAGCTGGAACTGCTCGGCTGCACCTGCCCGGACCCGGACTTGAAGTGGAACGCCGAACGCGGCCACTACGACTTCGGCGAGATCCAGTGGGACGAATTCTACGAAGTGCTCAAGGGCAACGGCCCGTGCAACCAGGAACGCGTCGCCACCCGGCGCAAGGCCATCGAGGATGGCGCCTGGGTCCGCGAAGCCGCGGTCGCCCACGCCCGCAAGAAAGCCAATAAAAACGTCGCGTGAACCCTGGCCGCGGCAACCCGCGGCCAGGGCCACAGCGCTTCAGCCCCTGATGTGGAGTCACCCTTATGTCTGAATGGACCCTCTTCGAAGTCTTCGTGCGCAGCAAGCACGGGCTCAACCACAAGCACGTCGGCAGCGTGCACGCCGCCGACAGCGCCATGGCCATCGAGAACGCCCGCGAGCTCTACACCCGCCGCAGCGAAGGCGTGAGCCTGTGGGTGGTGCCCTCGGCGCTGATCGTCGCCTCGTCCCCGGATGAAAAGGACCCGCTGTTCGACCCGGCGGACGACAAGGTCTATCGCCACGCCAGCTTCTACGAGCTGCCGGCCGAAGTCGGGCACATGTGAGGTCGACCATGAACACGCAAAACGAATTGATCCAGTACCTGCTGCGCCTGGGCGACAGCGCCCTGGTCCAGGGCCAGCGCCTGTGCCAGTGGTGCGGCCGCGCGCCGGCCCTGGAAGAAGAACTGGCGCTGATGAACGTCGGCCTCGACCTGGTGGGCCAGGCCCGCAACTGGCTGGACTACGCCGCCGAACTGCTGGACGACGGCCGCGACGCCGACCACCTGGCGTTCCGCCGCGACGAGCGCGCCTATCGCAACCTGCTGCTGGTGGAGCAGCCCAACGGCGATTTCGCCGTGACCCTGCTCAAGCAGTTTCTCTACGACGCCTGGCACCTGGAAGTGCTCAAGGGCCTGGCCCAGTCCAGCGACGAGCGCATCGCCGGGATCGCCGCCAAGGCGGTGAAGGAAGTCACCTATCACCTGCGCCGCTCCAGCGAATGGGTCGAGCGCCTGGGCGACGGCACCGAGCACAGCCACCAGCGCATGCTGGAGGCGATCCCCCTGCTCTGGCGCTTCACCGTCGAGTTGATCAGCGGCGACGACAGCGAAAACCACCTGCACGGCGCCGGCCTCATCGCCGACCCCGCGCAGGTCGCCAGCGCCTGGCAGGCCACGGTGACGCGGATCTTCGCCAGCGCCACCCTGCCCCTGCCAGCGCCCCCCAGCCATTTCTACCTGGACGCCCGCCGCGGCCTGCACAGCGAACACCTGGGCATTCTGCTGGCGGAAATGCAGGCACTGCCACGAGCGTACCCCGATGCGACCTGGTGAGCTGATTTCCAGCGACCGTGGCGCCCGCGCCCTGCAGCCGGGCGACCTGGAGGCGGCCTGGAACATCCTCGGCGCGGTCATGGACCCGGAGGTGCCGGTGGTCAGCGTGGTGGAGCTGGGCATCGTCCGCGACCTCGGCTGGCACGACGGCCACCTGCAGGTGGTGGTCACCCCGACCTATTCCGGCTGCCCGGCCACCGAGGTGATCGAGGGCGATATCCGTGCCGCCCTGGAACTCGCCGGGTTTTCCGCGCCCCGCCTGCAACGCCGGCTGACCCCGGCCTGGAGCACCGACTGGATCACCGCCAGCGGCCGCGAACGGCTGCGGGCCTACGGCATCGCCCCGCCTGTGGCCAGTAGCAGCAAGCGCAGCCTGCTGGGCGAAAGCGCTGCCATCTGCTGTCCGCAATGTGGCAGTAGCCACACCGAACAGCTCAGCGAGTTCGGCTCGACCGCCTGCAAGGCGCTGTATCGCTGCCGGGACTGCCTGGAGCCGTTCGACTATTTCAAGTGCATCTGACGCCGTGTCAGTGGGAGAACAACCATGAGCAAATTCCACAGCCTGACCATCAAGGATGTGCGCAGCGAAACCCGCGACGCGGTGTCCATCGCCTTCGAGATTCCGCAGCACCTGCAGGACAGCTTTCATTTCACCCAGGGCCAGCACCTGGTGATGCGCACCCAGCTGGAGGGCGAGGAAGTGCGCCGTTCCTATTCGATCTGCGCCGGGGTCAACGACGGCGAGCTGCGCATTGCCGTGAAGCGCGTGGCCGGCGGGCGCTTTTCGGCGTTCGCCAATGACCGGCTCAAGCCCGGGCATTGCCTGGATGTGATGCCGCCGGCCGGGCACTTCCATGTCCAGCTCGACCCCGTGCGCCATGGCCAGTACCTGGCGGTGGCGGCCGGCAGCGGCATCACGCCGATCCTGTCGATCATCAAGAGCACCCTGGAAACCGAGCCCCACAGCCGCGTCACCCTGCTGTACGGCAACCGCGCAAGCTCCGCCGCCCTGTTTCGCGAACAGCTGGAAGACCTGAAGAACCGCTACCTGCAACGCCTGAACCTGATCTTCGTGTTCAGCCGCGAACAGCAGGACGTCGACCTCTACAACGGCCGGATCGACGCCGACAAATGTGCCCGGCTGTTCTCCCGCTGGCTCGACGTCAAGGCCCTGGACGCTGCCTTCATCTGTGGCCCGCAGGCGATGACCGAAACCGTGCGCGACAGCCTGAAAGCCCACGGCATGGCCGCCGAGCGCATTCACTTCGAGCTGTTCGCCGCCGCTGGCAGCCCGCACAAGCGCGAGGAGCGCAAGACGGCCCGGCAGCTCGATGCGGCGGTCAGCCAGATCACCGTGATCAGCGACGGTCGCGCCCTGGCCTTCGACCTGCCGCGCAACAGCCAGAGCATCCTCGATGCCGGCAATGCCCAGGGCGCCGAGCTGCCCTATTCGTGCCGCGCCGGGGTGTGCTCCACCTGCAAGTGCAAGGTGATCGAAGGCGAAGTGGAAATGGACAGCAACCACGCCCTCGAGGACTACGAAGTGGCGGCCGGGTACGTACTGTCGTGCCAGTCGTTCCCGGTCAGCGACAAGGTGGTGCTGGACTTCGACCAGCTCTGACCTGTGGCCGCTGCCGCAGGCTGCGATAAGACCGAAGGCCTTCAGCGATCTTAAGACCGTGCGCCCGCTTCGCGGTCGATCGCAGCCTCCGGCAGCGGCTACAGAAGCAAAAGAACCACACCGCGTTTCAACCAAAACAAAAACAACATCAAGAGAGCGCTCCCATGACCCCGCAAGACATCGAACAGATCCGCCAGCACCCCGACTTCGTCCAACTGGTGCGGCGCAAACAGAACCTCTACTGGTCCCTGACCCTGGCCATGCTGGTGATCTACTACGGCTTCGTGCTGCTGGTGGCGTTTTCCCCCAGCACCCTGGGGCGCTCGCTGAGTGGCGGGGTGACCACGGTCGGCATGCTGGTGGGCGTGGCGATCGTGCTGCTGGCCTTCGCCCTCACCGGCTTTTACGTCTATCGCGCCAATAACGTGATCGACCCGCTGAACGAAAAGCTCAAGCAGGAGTGCGCCCAATGAAGCCCTTGCTGGCGTTGTTCGCCCTGCCGTGCGTGTTCGCCACCGACCTGGCACTGGCCGCCGAAGGCAGCGCGCGCCCCTTGAACTGGAACGCCATCGGCATGTTCCTGGTGTTTGTCCTGTTCACCCTCGGCGTCACCCGCTGGGCCGCCCTGCGCACCCGCTCGGCCAGCGACTTCTATACCGCCGGCGGCGGCATGAGCGGCTTGCAGAACGGCCTGGCGATCGCCGGCGACATGATCTCCGCGGCGTCCTTCCTGGGCATCTCGGCGATGATGTTCCTCAACGGCTACGACGGATTGCTGTACGCCCTGGGCGTGCTCGCCGGCTGGCCGATCATCCTGTTCCTGATCGCCGAACGCCTGCGCAACCTGGGCAAGTACACCTTCGCCGACGTGGTGTCCTACCGCCTGGAACAGACCCCGGTGCGCCTGACCTCGGCCTTCGGCACCCTGACCGTGGCCCTGATGTACCTGGTGGCGCAGATGGTCGGCGCCGGCAAGCTGATCGAGTTGCTGTTCGGCATCAGCTACCTCTATGCGGTGATGCTGGTCGGCGTGCTGATGGTGTTCTACGTGACCTTCGGCGGCATGCTCGCCACCACCTGGGTGCAGATCATCAAGGCGGTGATGCTGCTGTTCGGCACCAGCTTCATGGCGTTCATGGTGCTCAGGCATTTTGGCTTCAGCACCGAGGCGATGTTCGCCGGGGCCAGCGCCGTGCATGCCAAGGGCAGCGCGATCATGGCCCCCGGCGGGCTGCTGTCGAACCCCATCGATGCCATCTCCCTGGGCCTGGGCATGATGTTCGGCACCGCCGGCCTGCCGCATATCCTGATGCGCTTCTTTACCGTCAGCGACGCCAAGGAAGCGCGCAAGAGCGTGTTCTACGCCACCGGCTTCATCGGCTACTTCTACCTGCTGCTGATCGTGGTCGGCTTCGGCGCGATCGTCATGGTCGGCACCGACCCGGCGTTCCGCGACGCCAACGGCGCGATCATCGGCGGCGGCAACATGATCGCCGTGCACCTGGCCCAGGCGGTGGGCGGCAACCTGTTCCTCGGCTTCATCTCGGCGGTGGCCTTCGCCACCATCCTCGCGGTGGTCGCCGGCCTGGCGCTGTCCGGCGCCTCGGCGGTGTCCCACGACCTGTATGCCTGCGTGCTGCGCAAGGGCCAGGCCAGCGAGCAGCAGGAAATGCGCGTGTCGCGCATCGCCACCCTGTGCATCGGCGTGCTGGCGATCGTCCTCGGCCTGCTGTTCGAGTCGCAGAACATCGCCTTCCTGTCCGGGCTGGTGCTGGCCATCGCCGCCTCGGTGAATTTCCCGGTGCTGTTCCTTTCGATGTTCTGGAAAGGCCTGACCACCCGCGGCGCCGTGACCGGCAGCCTGGCCGGGCTGGTGTCGGCGATCGTGCTGCTGGTGCTGAGCCCGGCGGTCTGGGTCAACGTGCTGCATCACGAACGGGCGCTGTTCCCCTACTCCAACCCGGCGCTGTTCTCCATGAGCCTGGCGTTCTTCAGCGCCTGGCTGTTCTCGGTGACCGACACCTCGGCGCGGGCCGAACTGGAGCGTGGTCGCTACCTCGCGCAGTTCATCCGCTCGATGACCGGCATCGGCGCCTCCGGCGCCAGCAAACACTGAACCCGTTCCGATCGATGACAGGGAATAACAACAATGAACCCCGTTTCCATCGCCTCACCGAAACACCTGCTGCCGGCCATGGCCTCGCTGGGCCTGGGCCTGTTCACCTGCAGCGTACAAGCCGACTTCATCAGTGACAGCAAGGCACGGATCGAAATGCGCAACCACTACATCAACCGTGACTTCCGCCAGGCCAACGCCGCGCAGTCCAAGGCCGAGGAATGGGCCCAGGGCTTCACCGCGCGGATCGAGTCCGGCTACACCGAGGGCACCCTGGGTTTCGGCCTGGATGCCCTTGGCGAACTCGGGCTCAAGCTCGACTCCAGCCCGGATCGCCGCGGCACCGGCCTGCTGCCGTTCAGCCCCAACAGCCACGAACCGGCGGACGAGTTCAGCGAACTGGGCCTGACCGGCAAGCTGCGCCTGTCGAAAAGCGTATTGAAGATCGGCACCCTGCAACCGCTGCTGCCCGTGGCGACTTACAACGACACCCGCCTGCTCGGCTCGACCTTCCAGGGCGGCCTGCTGACCAGCCAGGAAATCAGCGGCCTGACGGTAAATGCCGGGCGCCTGACCGAAGCCAACCTGCGCGATTCCTCGAGCAACGACGACATCGGTTATGGCGCCGCCCGCAGCGATCATTTCGACTTCGCCGGCGCCAGCTACGCCTTCAGCCCGCAACTGAGCCTCAGCTATTACTACGGCAAGCTCGAACAGATCTATCGCCAGCACTACCTCGGCCTGCTGCATACCCAGCCCCTGGGCGGCGGCTTCAGCCTGCGCAGCGACCTGCGCTACTTCGACAGCCGTGGCGACGGCGCCGAGCGTGCCGGGCGGATCGACAACCGCAACTTCAACAGCATGTTCAGCCTGATCAAGGGCCCGCACAAAATCAGCGCCACCTGGCAGCAACTGTCCGGCGACAGCGCCTTCCCGTTCCTCAACGGTGGCGATCCCTACGTGGTCAACCTGGTGACCTACAACACCTACACCCGCACCGAGGAAGACTCCTGGCAGCTGCGCTACGACTACGACTTCGCGGCCATGGGCCTGCCCGGCCTGACCTTCATGACCCGCTACACCGACGGCCGCCACGTCAAGGCGGGCACTGTCGACAACGGCCGCGAAACCGAGCGCGACACCGACATCACCTACGTGATCCAGAGTGGACCGCTGAAGGACCTGAGCCTCCGCTGGCGCAACGTGACCTTTCGTTCGGGCAACGGCCTGGCCACCGACCTCGACGAGAACCGCCTGATCCTCGGCTACACCCTGGCTCTTTGGTAAACCCCGCCGGCGCGGTCGTTGGCCGCGCCGGCCTCATTCATCATCCGGAGGAATCGTGATGCCTCACGCCCCTACCCTGCAAAGCTTCATCGCCGGCCGCTGGATCGGCCAACACGGCGCCCAGGTGCTGCGCAGCGCCATCGACGGCCACGAACTGGCCCGCACCCACGAGGAGCGCCTGGATTTCGCCGAGGCGCTCGACCATGGCCGGCGCCAGGGCATCGCCTCCCTCATGGCCCTGGACTTCCAGCAGCGCGCCCAGCGGCTCAAGGCGCTGGCGCTGTACCTGAGCGAACGCAAGGAACAGCTGTACGCGATCTCCCACCACAGCGGCGCCACCCGCGCCGACAGCTGGATCGACATCGAGGGCGGCAACAGCACCCTGTTCACCTATGCCAGCCTGGGTTCGCGGGAACTGCCCTCGGGCAATATCGTCCACGAAGGCCCGGCGCTGCAGCTGAGCAAGCTCGGCAGCTTCGCCGGCACCCATATCCTGGTGCCCCGCGGTGGCCTGGCGGTGCATATCAACGCGTTCAACTTCCCGATCTGGGGCATGCTGGAAAAGTTCGCCCCGAGCTTCCTCGCCGGCATGCCGTGCATCGTCAAGCCGGCCACCGCCACCAGCTACCTGACCGAAGCCGTGGTACGCCTGATGGATGAATCGGGGCTGCTGCCCGCCGGCAGCCTGCAACTGGTGATCGGCAGCACCGGCGACCTGCTGGACCGCCTGCAGGGCCAGGACGTGCTGACCTTCACCGGCTCGGCCGACACCGCGGCCAAGCTGCGGGCCAATCCGCAGCTGATTCGCAACTCGGTGCCGTTCAATGCCGAGGCCGACTCGCTGAACTGCGCGATCCTCGCCCCGGACGTGAGCCCGGACGATGAAGAGTTCGAGCTGTTCATCAAGGAAGTGGCCCGGGAAATGACCACCAAGGCCGGGCAGAAATGCACCGCCATTCGCCGCGCCATCGTGCCGGCCAGGCACATCGACGCGGTCGCCAGCCGCCTGCGCGACAGGCTGGCCAAGGTGGTGGTCGGCGATCCGGCGGTGGAAGGCGTGCGCATGGGCGCGCTGGCCTCCCACGACCAGCAACGGGACGTGGCCGAACGCCTGGAAAGCCTGCTACAGAGCAGCGACCTGTTGTTCGGCGCCCGCGACGGCTTCGAGCCGCGCGGTACAAACACCAGCCAGGGCGCGTTCTTCGCCCCGACCCTGTTGCAGGCCCGCGACCCGCATGCCGAAGGCGGCGCCCACGATATCGAGGCCTTCGGCCCGGTCAGCACGCTGATGGCCTATGACGACCTCGACGAAGCCCTGGCCCTGGCCGCGCGAGGCAAAGGCAGCCTGGTGGCCAGCCTGGTGACCCGCGACCCACAGATCGCCGCCAAGGCCATCCCGGCGGCCGCGGCCTGGCACGGGCGCTTGCTGGTGCTGGACCGCGAATCCGCCGCCGAATCCACCGGCCATGGCTCGCCGCTGCCGCAACTCAAGCACGGCGGCCCGGGTCGCGCCGGCGGCGGTGAAGAACTCGGTGGCCTGCGCGCGGTGAAGCACTACCTGCAACGGGCGGCGGTGCAAGGCTCGCCGAGCATGCTGGCGGCGGTCACCGGTGAATATGTGCGGGGCGCCAAGGTCATCGAGACCGAGGTGCATCCGTTCCGCCGGTTCTTCCAGGACCTGCAGATCGGCGAGTCGCTGCTGACCCACAGGCGCACGGTGACCGAGGCCGACCTGGTGAACTTCGGCTGCCTGTCCGGCGACCACTTCTATATGCACTTCGACGAGATCGCGGCTAAGGAGTCGCAGTTCGGCAAGCGCATCGCCCACGGTTATTTCGTGCTGTCGGCGGCAGCCGGGCTGTTCGTGTCCCCGGCGCCGGGCCCGGTGCTGGCCAACTACGGCCTGGATACCCTGCGCTTCATCAACCCGGTGGGCATCGGCGACACCATCCAGGCGCGCCTGACCTGCAAGCGCAAGATCGACCAGGGCAAGAAGAGCCCGCAAGGCATCCCCCAGGGCGTGGTGGCCTGGGACGTGGAGATCACTAACCAGCTGGGTGAACTGGTGGCCAGCTACGACATCCTGACCCTGGTGGTCAAACGCGAAGACTGACCGACGCGGCCCGCAGGAGCTGGTTTATCGGCTCCTGCACGGGCCTCGGTGGCATTTGTGGCAAAAGATTTCAGAGTTTCTTGATCTTCACCGGTGCTTGCGGCAAGTTGCGCGCTTCGTCAATACAAGGAGCAGCCAATGTCCGGTTCACTGGCCCAGGCTTTCACCCACAACTTTCTCGGCCATTCACCGCGCTGGTACAAAGCCAGCATCCTCGCCTTCCTGCTGCTCAACCCCTTGCTGCTGTTCACGGTCGGCCCGGTGGCGGCCGGCTGGATGCTGGTGGCCGAGTTCATCTTCGCCCTGGCCATGGCCCTCAAGTGCTACCCGCTGATGCCCGGCGGCCTGCTGGTGCTGGAAGCCGTGGCGCTGGGCATGACCACGCCCCAGGCGCTGTACGACGAACTGGTGCACAACTTCCCGGTGATCCTGCTGCTGATGTTCATGGTGGCCGGCATCTATTTCATGAAGGAACTGCTGCTGTTCCTGTTCTCCCGGCTGTTGCTGGGGGTGCGCTCCAAGGCGCTGCTGGGCCTGCTGTTCTGCTTTCTCTCGGCCTTCCTCTCGGCGTTTCTCGACGCGCTGACGGTCACCGCGGTGATCATCAGCGCCGCGGTGGGTTTCTATTCGGTGTATCACCGGGTGGCCTCCGGCAACGACCCGCGCCAGGACAGCGAATTCAACGACGACCAGCACCTGCCTCAGTTGCATCACCAGGACCTGGAACAGTTCCGCGCCTTCCTGCGCAGCCTGCTGATGCATGGCGCGGTGGGCACCGCCCTGGGTGGCGTCTGCACCCTGGTGGGCGAGCCGCAGAACCTGCTGATCGGCCATGAAATGGGTTGGCACTTCGCCGACTTCTTCCTCAAGGTCGCCCCGGTGTCCCTGCCAGTGCTGGTGGCCGGTCTGGTGACCTGCGTGCTGCTGGAGAAACTGCGCTGGTTCGGCTACGGCACCCTGCTGCCGGACAACGTGCGCGCGGTGCTGGCCAACTACGCCGCCGAAGACAACGCCGAACGCACCGACCGGCAACGCGCGGCGCTGCTGGTACAGGGCGTGGCTGCGCTGATCCTGATTGCCGCGCTGGCCCTGCATATCGCCGAGGTCGGCCTGATCGGCCTGATGGTGATCGTGCTGATTACCGCCTTCACCGGCATCACCGACGAGCATCGCCTGGGCAACGCCTTCAAGGATGCGATGCCGTTCACCGCCCTGCTGGTGGTGTTTTTCGCGGTGGTGGCGGTGATTCACGACCAGCAGCTGTTCACCCCGCTGATCCAGTGGGTGCTGGCACTGCCGGCGGGCCAGCAGCCGGGCATGCTGTTTATCGCCAACGGGCTGTTGTCGGCCATCAGCGATAACGTGTTCGTCGCCACCATCTACATCACCGAAGTGAAGCAGGCCTTCGTTTCCGGGCAGATGAGCCGCGAACACTTCGAGACCCTGGCGGTGGCGATCAACACCGGCACCAACCTGCCCAGCGTGGCCACGCCCAACGGCCAGGCGGCGTTCCTGTTCCTGCTGACCTCGGCGATCGCGCCGCTGGTGCGCCTGTCGTATGGACGCATGGTGTGGATGGCGTTGCCTTACACCCTGGTGATGGGTGTGCTGGGCTGGTATGCGGTGAGTTACTGGCTGTAAAGGACTGTAGCCGCTGCCGAGCCCGCGAGGCTGCGATCGGCAACGCAGTTGCCGCAAAACCTGCCTCCGCGATCTGCATGAATGAAGGCGTTCGCCGGGTTGCGACGGCTACGCCGCCGATCGCAGCCTGCGGCAGCGGCTACAGGGATCGCGGTGTCGGGGTAGCCGCTGCCGAGCCCGCGAGGCTGCGATCGGCAACGCAGTTGCCGCAAAACCTGCCTCCGCGATCTGCATGAATGAAGGCGTTCGCCGGGTTGCGACGGCTGCGCCGCCGATCGCAGCCTGCGGCAGCGGCTACAGGTTTTGCATTAGCGCGGCAGGATAAATCGTTCGATCGCTTCGGCGGCGCCATCGGCGACATTGCTGCCCGTCACCAGGTCGGCCTGGCGCTGCACCGCCGCTTCGGCCTGGCCCATGGCAATCGACAACCCGGCCTGCTGGAACATCGCCGGGTCGTTGCCACCATCCCCCAGCGCCGCGGTGCGCTCCAGCGGCACTCCGAGGAACTCCGCCAGGGTGATCAGCGCCTGCCCCTTGTTGGCCTGCAGCGCCGTCACATCCAGGTACACCGGCTGCGAACGGGAAATTTGCGCCTGCCCGCCGACCTGCTCCAGCAAACGCGCCTCCAGTTCCACCAACAGCTCGGTGTCGGCACTGGCGGCGACTATCTTGTCGATGCGCGGCAGATAGTCATCGAAACACTCCACCACCACGGGCGGATAACCCAGGCCATGCTGCTCACGCGGCACCATCGGCCCGTGGGGATTGCGCAGCAGCCATTCACCGTCGGCAAAGACCCAGACCTCCACTTCCGGCTGCGGCGACAACAGCGCCAGGACCGTATTGGCGACCGCTACCGGCACAGGGTGGCGCACCAGGAAACTGCCATCGGGATTGACGATGGTGCCGCCATTGAACGCTGCGGTCGGCAGGTCGACGCCCAGGGCTTCGATCTGCTGCAACATGGCCCGCGGCGGCCGCCCGGTGGCCAGGCTGAAGAACACCCCGGCTTCGCGCAACGCACGCACCGCGGCGATGGTGCGCTGGCTCAGGCTGTGATCGGGCAGCAGCAAGGTGCCGTCCATGTCGCTGAGCAGGAACTGGATGGGATGTTGCCCCTCGCCCCTCATCCGAGGCTGTGCCATTCACGGCCGTCGCGGGTCAGCAACTCGTCGCCGGCCGCCGGTCCGTCTTCGCCAGCCCGATAGATATGGACCTTGGCCTTTTCCTTCCAGGCATCGAGGAATGGCTGCACCGCACGCCAGCCGTTTTCGATGTTGTCGGCACGCTGGAACAGGGTCTGGTCGCCAGTCAGGCAATCGTAGATCAGCGTCTCGTAGCCGGTGGAAGGCTGCATCTCGAAGAAGTTCTTGTAGGCGAACCCCAGCTCGATATTGGCCATCTCCAGGGTCGGCCCGGGCTTTTTCGCCAGCAGGTCGAACCACATGCCTTCATTGGGCTGGATCTGGATGCGCAGGTAGGTCGGCTGCAAGTGGTCGACCTCGGTATCGCGGAACTGCGCGTACGGCGCAGGCTTGAAGCAGATGGCGATCTCGGTGTCGCGCACGCTCATGCGCTTGCCGGTGCGCAGGTAGAACGGCACGCCGACCCAGCGCCAGTTGTCGATCATCACCTTGAGGGCGACGTAGGTTTCGGTGTTGCTGTCCGCGGCGACGTTAGCCTCTTCGCGGTAGCCGGCCACCGGCTTGCCGCCCGCCTTGCCCGCCACGTACTGGCCGCGCACCGAGTTGGCCAGGGCCTCTTCGGTGCTCCAGGGACGAATCGCCCCCACCACCTTGGCCTTTTCGCCGCGCACCGCATCGGCGCCGAAGGCGGCCGGCGGTTCCATGGCGACCATCGCCAGCAGCTGGAACAGGTGGTTGGGCACCATGTCGCGCAGGGCGCCGGTGTTTTCATAAAAGCTGCCACGGGTTTCCACCCCGACGGTTTCCGCCGCGGTGATCTGCACGTGGTCGATGTAATGGTTGTTCCAGAAAGCCTCGAACAGGCTGTTGGAGAAACGGCTGACCAGAATGTTCTGCACCGTCTCCTTGCCCAGGTAATGGTCGATCCGATAGATCTGCTTCTCGCTCATCACCTTGAGCAGGCATTCGTTCAGCGCTTGCGCCGTTTGCAGGTCGGAGCCGAACGGCTTTTCGACCACCACCCGGCGAAACGCATTGTCGCCTTCGACCAGCAACCCCGACGCGCCCAGGCGCTGCACCACTTCACTGAAGAAGCGCGGTGCGGTGGCCAGGTAGAACACCGCATTGCCGGTGCCGCTGGCAGCGATTTTCGCCGCCAGCGCGTCGTAGGTGCTGTCGTCCAGGAAGTCGCCCTGGACATAACTGATGCCATTGGCCAGCTTGGCCCAGAGCGCCGGGTCCAGCGCTTGCGCGCCGTTGCCGACCTTGCCGGCGGCCTCGGTGCGAATGAAGTCCTCGAGCTTCTTGGCGAAGTCCACATCGCTGATCGCGTTGTGATCGACGCCGACAATCTTCAACCCCTCATCCAGCAAGCCGTCACGGTTGAGGTTGTACAGCGCCGGCATCAGCAGGCGCTTGACCAGGTCGCCATGGGCGCCGAACAGAAACAGTGTGGTGGGTGGAGCGGGTTGAGCCTTGGACTTCTTTCGCGAGGAGGTCATTTTTTCGGAGTCTCCACGTGGCCGCCGAAGCCGAAGCGCATGGCCGACAGCATCTTGTCGCCATAGGTGCTCTGCTGGCGGGAACGGAAACGGGCGAACAGCGAGCTCGACAGCACAGGAACCGGCACTGCCTGCTCGATGGCGGCTTCGATGGTCCAGCGACCTTCACCGCTGTCGGCCACTTCGCCGGAGAAACCGTCGAGTTGCGGATCGCTGGCCAGGGCGTCGGCGGTCAGGTCCAGCAACCAGGACGAGACCACGCTGCCGCGGCGCCAGACTTCGGCGATATCGGCGACGTTGAGGTCGAAGCGCTGGTCTTCCGGCAGGCTTGGCGAGGCTTTGGTCTTGAGGATGTCGAAGCCCTCGGCGAAGGCCTGCATCATGCCGTACTCGATGCCGTTGTGGATCATCTTGACGAAGTGCCCGGCACCGGCAGGGCCGGCGTGGATGTAACCGCGCTCGGCGCGATCGTCTTCAGCCACCCGGTCCTTGGTCCGCGGGATGTCGCCCATGCCCGGTGCCAGCGCATCGAACAGTGGGTCCAGGCGGCGCACCACCTCGGCGTCGCCGCCGATCATCATGCAGTAGCCGCGCTCCAGGCCCCAGACGCCGCCGGAGGTGCCGACGTCGATGTAGTTCAGGCCCTTCTCCGCCAGCGCCTGGGCGCGACGAATGTCGTCCTTATAGTAGGTGTTGCCGCCATCGATGATCACGTCGCCCGGTTCGAGCAACTGGCTGAGGGTTTCGATGGTGTCTTCGGTGGGCGCGCCAGCCGGCAGCATGACCCAGACCGCGCGTGGCTTTTCCAGGCCGGCGACCAGGGCCGGCAGGTCGGCGACGCCCTTGGCACCTTCGCCACTCAGGGTGCTGACAAAAGCGCTGTTGCGGTCATAGACCACGGTTTCATGCCCATTGAGCATCAGGCGCCGCGCAATGTTCCCGCCCATGCGGCCCAGTCCGATAATCCCCAGTTGCATGTGCTGATGCTCCTTACTACTAAATTGTGTCAAAAGGTTATAGCCCAACGAGGCCAGTGAGGGTTAGTCCAGAGCGGCTGGACTAAGTTTCCTAAAGCAGTGTTTCCCAAGCAGTGAGTGGATAACGACGCGAATCGCCGCGAAGGCACAACGACCGCTGAAAATAAAAAAGTTCCCTTTGCCGGCAAAAGAAATCAAAATTGCCGCCGATAGTGTTTCAGGCCCCGAAATTCGAGCGGCCGGACCACAGTTGATGCACGCCATTTGCGAGGTGAGCAATGGGCACAGTACTACCGGCACGACCTGCACAAACCCTCTACGTCACTATCCGTCGTGACGAGTTGCGCGAACTGAAGAACGAGCGCGACCAGTTGAAGCAAGAGCTGGCGCAACTGCGCCTGGCATTGCAGAACCAGGGTCAGGTGGCTGCCGTCACCCAGCTCCACGCCTGAGGATCCGAGGAACCCGCCCGCCGTGGCCGGTCCTTGCAACAGGTTGTTAATGAAGCCGGCCGAGTCCTCGATGGATCGCCGGCTTCTTTTTGCCCGTCGCCTTTTACCCTACCCGCCTCCTGGCGACGGCATTATCTGACACGCAGGTACCAACTCACAAAGTTTTCACACCTTCTTATGGATACTCCGGCGCAATATTGCCGCCCCCACGGGCGCGGCGCGCGTTCGCCGAGGTAGTCGAAGCTTTCCGGCGAATGTCCTGTTCAATGAAGCTGGAGCGCTCGATGGCTGTGTTTAAACGCGACAAGACGTCCGCGAAAGGGTTTGACTGGGCGGGCCTGGGCTGGCTCTTCCTGTTCTTCTGGTACTTCTCCGGCATCACCCAGTTACTGATCCAGTTGACCGACACTTCCGGCTTCGCCGGTTTCCGCCAGGCGTTCATCATGAGCGCGATCTGGCTGGCGCCGATGCTGCTGTTCCCGGCCCGCACCCGCGCGATGGCCGCCGTCATAGGCGTGGTGCTCTGGGCCTGTTCCATGGCCAGCCTGGGTTACTTCTTCATCTACCAGCAGGAGTTCTCCCAGAGCGTCATCTTCATCATGTTCGAGTCGAACCCCTCCGAAGCCGGCGAGTACCTGACCCAGTACTTCGCCTGGTGGATGGTGCTGGCGTTCCTCGCCCATACCGCTTTCGCCATCTTCCTCTGGACCCGCCTGCGCCCGGTCTACCTGCCACGCGGCCGCGCGCTGGTGGCGGCCATGGCAATCCTGATCGCCGTCATCGGCTACCCGCTGATCAAGCAGACCGCACGCACCGGCAGCTTCGCCGGCGGCCTGGAGAAATTCGAGACGCGCATCGAGCCCGCGGTGCCATGGCAGATGGTGGTGGCCTACCGGCGCTACCGCGAGCAGTTGGAAAACATGCAGGGCATGCTCGACAACGTGAGCAAGATCCCGCCGCTGCACAACCTCAAGGACAGCATGGCCAACCAGCCGTCGACCCTGGTCCTGGTGATCGGTGAGTCGACCAACCGCCAGCGCATGAGCCTCTACGGCTACCCGCGCCAGACCACGCCGGAGCTGGACAAGCTCAAGGACCAGCTGGCGATCTTCGACAACGTCATCACCCCGCGCCCCTACACCATCGAAGCCTTGCAGCAGGTGCTGACCTTCGCCGACGAAGAAAACCCCGACCTGTACCTCAAGACCCCGTCCCTGGTCAGCGTGATGAAGCAGGCCGGCTACAAGACCTACTGGATCACCAACCAGCAGACCATGACCAAGCGCAACACCATGCTCACCACCTTCTCCGAGCAGGCGGACGAGCAGGTGTACCTGAACAACAACCGCAACCAGAACGCCCGCCAGTACGACGGCGACGTGCTGGAGCCGTTCTCCAAGGCGCTGGCCGACGGCGCGCCGCGCAAGTTCATCGTGGTCCACCTGCTGGGCACCCACATGAGCTACCAGTACCGCTACCCGCCGAGCTACGACAAGTTCACCGACCGCAACGGCGTGCCGGCCGGCGTGCGTGACGACCAGGTACCGACCTACAACAGCTACGACAACGCGGTGCTGTACAACGACTTCGTGGTCTCGAGCCTGATCAAGGACTACGCCAAGACCGACCCCAATGGCTTCCTGCTGTACCTGTCGGACCATGGCGAAGACGTGTTTGACTCCGCCGGCCACAACACCCTGGGCCGCAACGAAGGCAAGCCGACCGCGCCGATGTACACCATTCCCTTCATCGCCTGGGCCTCGCCGAAGTGGAAGCAGGACCACGACTGGAACTTCGCCGGCGACCTCGGCCGCCCTTACAGCAGTTCGCACCTGATCCATACCTGGGCCGACATGGCCGGCCTGAGCTCCGACGAGCTGGATCGCAGCAAGAGCCTGGTCAGCGACAGCTTCAAGCCGCGCCCGCTGCTGATCGGCAATCCTTATGAGCGCAACGAGAAAGCCCTGATCGACTTCAGCCTGATGAAGCCCAAGGCGCCGCCACCCACCGCGGTGGTACAAAAATAAATCTCACAGAAATAAGCGATGCCAGAATAAGCCTTTTCCTACGGGGCTCACGCAGCCCCGTACTACCGGCCTTCAATGCCCCTTCATGGGGCATTGCTGCATCTGAAAGATAATAATTATTCTCGTTTAGCCTAAATACCCTTCCTCCTTTTCGTCTCAGTGCAAACGGATTTTTTCCCTCGACGACAAGGAGACGGCAGCGATGTTCGCGCCATTCACCCGTTCCATGACTTTGACATTCGGCCTGTGCGGCGCGGTTCTGAGCCCCGGGCTGCTGGCTGAAAACGAACCCGCGCAGAGTGCCGAGCCTGGAACCCAGGCCCTGGAGCTCGATGCCACCAGCGTCACCGCCCAGGGCCTGGGCGCGACCACAGAGAACAGCGGTTCCTACACCACCGGCAGCATGAACACCGCCACGCGCCTGAACCTGTCGATCAAGGAAACCCCACAATCGGTGTCGGTGGTGACCCGCCAGCAGATGGACGATTTCAAACTCGATACCTTGTCCGAAGTGCTGGGGCAAACCACCGGGGTGGTGGTCCAGCACCTGGACTCCGACCGGGTGATCTATTCCTCCCGCGGCTACTCCATCAACAACTTCCAGATCGATGGCATGCTCAACACCTTCAACCGCATGAAGTCCGATTCGGACACCATCATCTACGACCGCATCGAGGTGGTCCGCGGCGCCACCGGCCTGACCACCGGCGCCGGCGACCCTTCGGCCACGGTCAACATGGTGCGCAAGCGGCCGACCCACGAATGGGCAGCCAAGGCCGGCGTCAGTGGCGGCAGCTACGACAACTACTACAGCTACGTCGATGTCGGCGGCCCCCTGGGGTTCGACGGTCGCCTGCGCGGGCGCACGGTGCTGGCCTATCGTGACAGCCAGTCGTTTCGCGACCACTACCAGCTGCAGCGGGAAGTCGGCTACGGCATTCTCGAGGCCGACCTGACCGACAGCACCACCCTGGCCGTGGGCTACGACTACCAGGACAAGCAGGTCCAGGGCACCTCCTGGGGCACCGTGCCCTACTGGAACGCCTCGGGCGGCAAGGCCAACCTGCCGCGCGCCACCAACATGGCGGCGCACTGGAGTTCCTGGCCGCTCAAGGACAAGACCGCCTTCGCCACCCTCGACCAGCGCCTGGGCCACGACTGGCACCTGAAAGCCGCCTACACCCACCGCGACAGCGACAGCGACGGCAAGGTCTATTACGGCGGCGCCGGTTTCCCGGAAGCCGACCGCTCGGGCATGACCGCCTGGGCCAGCCATATGATCGGCACGCAGAAAATGCGCGTGTACGACTTCAACCTGGCCGGCCCCTACAGCCTGCTGGGCCGCGAGCATGAGTTGATGCTGGGCTAC
Source organism: Pseudomonas sp. GW531-T4 (assembly GCF_017349615.1). Lineage (NCBI taxonomy): Bacteria > Pseudomonadati > Pseudomonadota > Gammaproteobacteria > Pseudomonadales > Pseudomonadaceae > Pseudomonas > Pseudomonas sp. GW531-T4. Next base: position 14,016 of record NZ_JACMZT010000037.1, on the reverse strand, counting down.
GGCGAGGCCGAGCGCCGCGAGTCGTCGCCCTACACCGTCGACGGCCCGACACCGCCGGGCTACGCCAGCATTACCGACTGGAAATACATGGGCGGCATCGCCAAGTTTCCCGACACCGTGACCAACCTGCCCGGCTCCGGCGACAGCACCCGGCAAAAGGCCGGCTACCTGGCCACCCGCCTGAGCCTGAGCGACGACCTGCATGCGGTGCTCGGCAGCCGTTACGGCAGCTGGAGCGCCCATAGCCGCTCTCGCAGCTACGACGCCAACAACCAGCTGACCCGCCTCGAGGACACCCGCCAGCAGCACAACGACATGTGGACGCCCTACGCCGGCCTGCTGTACGACCTCACCCCCGAATACACGGTGTATGTCAGCTACACCGACATCTTCAAGCCCCAGACCGAGCGCGACGCCAGCCGCAAATACCTCGAACCGATAGTCGGCAGCAACTACGAGCTGGGGCTCAAGGGCAGCCTGCTGGAGGAACGCCTGAACCTGGCCACCGCGGTGTTCTGGAGCAAGCAGGACAACGTCGCCGAACTGGACAGTTCGGTGCCGCCGGACCCGGTCACCGGCGAGGAGTTCTACAAGTCGGGCGGCAAAGGCGGCAAGGTTCAAGGGTTCGAGGCCGAGGTCTCGGGGGAAATCCTCCCGGGCTGGAACCTCGCCGCCGGCTACACCTACACCCACGCCCTGGACGGCGAAAAGCAGCGCGCCAACGGCGGCGAGCCGATGAACATGCTGCGCCTGTCCACGGCCTATCGCCTGCCGGGCCAGTGGCGGGCGCTGACCGTCGGCGGCAGCCTGAACTGGCAAAGCGAAATCTACGGCAGCAGCCGGCGGCCGGTGGGGCGCGACGGCGACGGGCGTATCGTCACCGAAAACACCCGCATCCATCAGCAGGCCTACAGCGTGGCCGGGCTGATGTCGCGCTACGAGTTCGACCCGCACCTGTCGGCCTCGCTCAACGTCACCAACCTGTTCGACAAGAAGTACTACGAACGGGTCGGCTTCTATAACGGCGTCTACTGGGGCGAACCGCGCACCATGACCCTGAGCCTGGACTGGAAGCTGTAACCCGCCCTTCTTCCTACACGGCCCATATCAGTGGGCCGTCAGTGCCTCTCATCCGGGATGACAGAATTGTCATCCCGCCTTCAGCGCCCTGTTAACCCCGCGTTAATAAGATCGCGCCATACTTCTATGACTGCTTCGTCACAGGGACGCGACGGAATTCCGATAACCGTCAATGGGACACCGCACATGAAAGCCTCCACACTCCTGCTCGCCGGTCTGATGATTGCCAGCTCGGGTGCAGCGTTCGCCGAAGGCGGCGCTGAACGCATGAAGCACTACTGGGACAACTTCCCCATCAGCCAGCAGATACCCCGCACCGATAGCGAACAGACATCCTCCGAGAGCGGGAAAAAACCCCAGGCCCCCGTCGAGGATCCGAGCCGCACCCCTGCGCAACCGGACGCCTGAAACGCCCCGAGCTCTACTCCTCTCTGGCGATAATGCTCCTTTGGCAGAGAGGATCTTCCGGCGCCCTTTCACGGGCGCCTTTTTTATCGCCGTCGATATCAGCGACATGACCATGGGCTATCAACTTTCTGACGTCAAAATGACAATTACGCCATATAGGCAACCGTCACTGCCCGCTGTATTAATATAAGTTCCCGCTGAACTTAGACATATATTGAAACAGTAAATAACACATGATCAGTTTGCAGGAGCGAGCGGGCGGCGATCCGACTTGCCCGCGATGAACTTGAGAGCACCACGCGTCTCCACTCGATACGCAGTAGCGTTAACGACCATCGCGAGCAAGCTTCACTCCTACAATGGATCACCTTACTTGGGGCAGTCAGTGACCGGCTGTCTAAAACAGGCACAAGCCATTGATATCAGGCACTTTAAATCTTGACCCTAAAGCCACTTCAGGCTTGAGCATTCCCTCACCCGAACGGCTGAGGCTATTTATCAGCTGCAACTTCGCGGGGTTTTATGGCTGGTCCAACAACAACTTCATATCCGGCGCCATTGAATTCTTTTTAATGATCAAGAGGTCACTTTTCCATGCGCATTCTGGTTGTCGAAGACGAGCGTAAAACTGCCGATTACTTGCATCAGGGGCTGACCGAAAGCGGTTATGTGGTCGACCGTGCCGCCACCGGTGTCGACGGGCTTTACCTGATCGAACAGCAAAACTACGAACTGGTGATTCTGGACGTCAATCTGCCGGAAAAGGACGGCTGGCAGGTGCTGGAAGACATGCGCAAGGACAGCAGCACCCGGGTGATGATGCTCTCGGCGCGCGGGCGCCTGGCCGACAAGGTCAAGGGACTGGACCTGGGGGCCGACGATTACCTGGTCAAGCCATTCGAGTTCCCCGAACTGCTGGCGCGGGTGCGCACCCTGCTGCGGCGCAGCGAGAACCTGCCGGCGACCGACACCCTGCGGGTCGCCGACCTCGAGCTCGACCCGCGCCGGCACCGGGCCTATCGCGGTTCGCGGCGCATCGACCTGACCACCAAGGAATTCACCCTATTGCAGGTGCTGATGCGCCAGTCGGGCGAGGTGCTGACCCGGACCCAGATCATTTCCCTGGTCTGGGACATGAACTTCGACTGCGACACCAACGTGGTGGAGGTCTCCATCAGCCGCCTGCGGGCGAAGATCGACGATGCCAGCGATATCAAGCTGATCCACACCATCCGTGGTGTCGGCTATGTCCTGGAAGTGCGCCAATGAAAGCCGCGCAACGCACCGCCAGCAGCCTGTCCATGCGCCTGGGGCTGACCGTCAGCCTGATGGGCGCCGGCCTGGTTTTACTGCTCGCGACCCTGGCCTACCTGGCCCTCAGCCATGAACTGGGCAGCCTGGCGCGGGAAAGCCTGGACAGCAAGCTCGAACAGATCCGCCACACCCTGACCAGCGACCTGAAGACCGGCGATATCGCCGCCCGCCCGCATTCGCTGCTGGACCTGGTAATGGGCCACGACAACCTGCACCTGAGCATTTTCGGCGCCGAACCCCAGGCCGAAGCGCTGCTGAACATCGGCAATCGCAACCTGGGTCCGCTGCCCGAAGCCCTGACCCAGCCGGAAAGCCCGGCGTTCCTCGACTGGCTCGACAGCGCCGGCAACCGGTTGCTCAGCGCCTCCAGCCTGATAACCCTGCGCAATGGCGAACAGGTGCGGGTGGTGCTGTCCCTGGACCGGGCCAACGACCAGGCGCTGCTCAGTGCCTACCTGCGTTCCACGGTGATCGCCCTGCCCCTGCTGCTGATGCTGATCGGCATCGGCGCCTGGTGGGTGGTGCAGCGTGGCCTGGCGCCGTTGCAGCAGTTCAGCCGGGTCGCCGCCAAGGTCACCACCCAGGACCTGACCCATCGCCTGTCGCCGGATAACCTGCCGCGGGAGCTGGCCGAGCTGGCCCACAGCATCAATTTCATGCTGCACCGGCTCGACGGCGGGGTGCAGCAGCTCTCGCAATTCTCCGACGACCTGGCCCACGAGCTGCGCTCGCCCATCACCAACCTGATGGGCAAGGCCCAGGTCACCCTGTCCCGGGAGCGCCCGCCCCACGAGTACAAGGCGGTGCTGGAGTCGAGCACCGAAGAGCTGGAGCGCCTGACCCGGATCGTCAGCGACATGCTGTTCCTCGCCCAGGTCAGCCATCCGGCGTCCCAGGTGGCGTTCGAAGAAATCTCCCTGGGCGATGAAGCGCGGCGGGTCATGGAACTGTTCGCCCTGAGCGCCGAGGAAAAGCACCTGGGCATCAGCCTGTCCGGCGATGGCCTGGTGTACGGCGACCGCCTGATGATCCAGCGGGCGATCTCCAACCTGCTGTCCAACGCCATCCGTCACAGCCCCCGGGCGTCGAGCATTTCGATCCTGGTGGAGGAACACGATTCGAGCGTGTCGCTGTCGGTGGGCAACCCCGGCGCCGGTATCCCGGAGCAGCACCTGGAGCACCTGTTCGAGCGCTTCTACCGGGTCGACAGCAGCCGCTCGCGCGCCGAAGGCGGTACGGGACTGGGCTTGGCGATCGTGCGCTCGATCATGAACCTGCATCAGGGGCGGACCGAGGTCAGCAGCGTACCGGGCAGCTTTACCTTGTTCCGCCTGGTGTTTGCCCGGCTCAATCATCCGCCGCGGGCGTAATGCTCCCGATTGCAGGAGTGTGGCGTCAGGCCCCCAGCAGCAGGCCGACGGCGCCACCGGCGAGCACCACCAGCCAGGGTGGCAGCTTCCAGCGCATCAGCGCGGCCAGGGCCAGCAGCGCCAGCCCCAGGTCCAGCGGCTTGAGGATGGTGCTGGCCCACAGCGGGTCGTACAGCGCCGCCGCCAGCAGGCCGACCACCGCCGCGTTGACTCCGGCCAGCGCGGCCTGGACCCGGCCCAGGTGGCGCAGGTTCTGCCAGAACGGCAGGACACCGACGATCAGCAGCATGGCCGGCAGGAAAATCATGACCAGGCACAGCAGCGCGCCGCTCCAGCCGTCGATGGCCGCGCCGAGAAAGGCCGAGAAAGAAAACAAGGGCCCCGGCACCGCCTGGGCGGCGGCATAACCGGCGAGGAACAGATCGTTGCTCAGCAGGCCCGGGGCGACCACCTCGCTCTGCAGCAACGGCAGCACCACATGACCGCCACCGAACACCAGCGCGCCGGCGCGATAGAAACCGTCGGCCAGCACCAGCGGCAGGCTGGGCCAGAACCCAGCCAGCAACGGCAAGCCGGCCAGCAACAGGGCAAACAACGCCAGGGCCAGGTAGCCCGTGCGCTTGCCGACTGCGATTGCCAGGCCGTCTTCGCGGTCGTTGAAGGTCGGCTGGAGCAGACCCGCGCCGACCATGCCCGCCAGCAACATGACGCAGACCTGGCCGAGGGTGCTCGGCCAGAGCAGCACACTGGCCGCCGAGGCCAGCGTGATCAGCATCCGCAGCGGCCCGCGGCACAAGGCACGGGCCATGCCCCACAACGCCTGGGCCACCACCGCCACTGCGACTATCTTCAGGCCATGCACCAGCCCACCGGGCAGCCCCGTGCCGCTGCCGGTCAGGCCCATGGCCAGGGCAATCAGGATCAGCGCCGACGGCAAGGTGAAACCCAGCCAGGCGCTCAGTGCACCGGCCAGCCCCGCCCGCGACCAACCGAGGGCAAAGCCCACCTGGCTGCTGGCCGGCCCTGGGAGGAACTGGCACAGGGCGATCAGTTCGGCATAGGCCGCCTCGCTCAGCCAGGCGCGGCGCTGGACGAACTCGGTACGAAAATACCCCAGGTGCGCCACTGGCCCGCCGAAGGAACCCAGCCCCAGCCGCAGGAACACCAGGAACACCGCCCAGGCGCTGTCACGGCGGGTCACGGTGGCATCCTGGGGGCGTGAATTCATCGGCCGGCGGGCTCCAGGGGCTTACAGGGTCTTGTTCCAGAACAGCATCCGGCCATGGCTCGGGTCGAGCATCGCATCGTCGAAGCCGAACTTGCGGTAGGACGCCTGGGCCACCGCGTTGCCCTCCAGCACTTCCAGGGTGATCTTGCAGCAGCCGCGCTGGCGGGCGATCTCCTCGACCTTCTGCAGCATCTTCTGGCTCAGGCCCAGGCCGCGGAATTTATCGATCACCGACACGTCGTGCACATTGACCAGCGGCCGGCCGGCAAAGGTGGAAAAGCCCTCGAAGCAATTCACCAGCCCGGCCGGTTCGCCTCCGACAAAGGCCAGCACGCTGAAAGCATGGGGGCGCTTGGCCAGTTCGCCGGGCAATTGCCGCAACAGATCGGCGTCCAGCGGCTGGCCGCCGCCCATCGGGTCCTGGGCATAGTGATTGAGCACCAGGGCGATTGCCTCGGCGTGTACCGGATTGGTGTAGCTGGCCTGGAGTACCAATACGTCTGCAACGTCCATGTCTGTCCTCAACAGTGATTGATCCGGGCGGGTCCCCGGGAGAGCGATTGTAAACACCGGCACATGACCAAACGAGCGGCTAGCGCGTCAAGCGCTACCGTTCTTTGTCCTCGACCGCCTCCGCGCCCCAGATCTGCGCTTCGCTCCAGCCCAGCTCGGCAAAATCCTCGGCGCGCAGGGCCGCCTCGCCCGCACAGAAAAACTCGTCCAGCTGCGGCGGCGCCACCCGGGTGCCGCTGAGCATGGCATGCACCTGGCCACGGTGATGCAACTGGTGCTCGAACAGGTGCGAAAGCATGCGCAGCCGGGTATCGCGCTGCGGCTTTTCCCGGGCGATGGTGACGATCCGCGCAAGGTCCACATCCCGTTGCTGCTCGCAATAGGCGATCAGCCGGCGGTCCACCAGCGCCTGTTCGCGCCGCAGGTCGGCGGCCTGGTCGAAAGGCTCCTCAATCTCGAAAAACACATAGCAGTCGGCCCGTGGCACCTCGCCGCGCAGCTCCCGCTCCAGCGCGTCGACGTAGAACCAGTCGCAGGTGAGGATGTGGTTGAGGGTGGCTTTCAGGCTGGGAAAGAAGCTCACCCGCGGCGCCGCCAGCTCGCTCGGGGTGAGTATTTCCCAGGCCTTGCCCAGGCGGTGATTGGCCCAGGCGTTCTGGTAAGCCATGGTCAGCAGATGATGGGACAGGGGCTGGTTCACGGTCAGGTCTCCCGTGTGATGATCAGGCGTGTTCAGCCGAAACGCTGCAGCTGCATCTCCTTCAGACGACTGAGGGTACGGCGGAATGGAAACTCCAGGTAGCCCTCGGTGTACAAGGCCTCCATCGGCACCCGCGCTTCGAGGTACAGCGGCACCTTGCGGTCGTAGCACTCGTCCACCAGGGCAATGAACCGCCGCACGCTGTCATCGTGCACCGACAACTGCGGCAGCTCGCGATCGCCGGCCACCACTCGCTCGGCGCCGTCCTCGGTGCCCCGGGCAATCCGTCCCGGGCGCTGTTGCGCGCTGAGTTCGGGCACTTCGCTGAGCAGGATCGCGCTGAAACGGTCGCACAGGGCCATGAAGTCCATGGCGGCGAACGGCTGCTCGCACAGGTCGGCGAAACGGCACCAGAGCACCCGCTCGCTGGCCTTGATCACCTGGACCTCGCGGTAGCCCACCGGCAACACAGCACTGGACGCCGCCTGCCCCGCCGCCAGCTGTTCGAACACCGGGCCCAGGGCACTCGGTTGGCCGGCCGGGGTCAGCCAATAACGCTGGGTCAGCGCCCCCGGGTGCAGGCGATGGTCCTGGGCGCCGTCCACCGCCACCACCTGCATATGCGCCTCGATCGCGGCAATCGCCGGCAAAAAACGCTCGCGGTTGAAACCGTCGGCATACAGCTGTTGCGGCGGCTGGTTGGAGGTGCAGACCATCACCACGCCCTGTTCGAACATCACCTGGAACAGGCGCCCGAGGATGATCGCGTCGCCGATGTCGTTGACGAACAGTTCGTCGAAACACAGCACCCGCACCTCTTCGCTCAGCTCGCGGGCCAGGGCCTGCAGCGGGTCGGCGGTGCCGGTCAGCTGGAATGAGCGCTGGTGGACCCAGCCCATGAAATGGTGGAAGTGCTGGCGCCGCGCCGGCACCTCGAGGCTTTGATAGAACTGGTCCATCAGCCAGGTCTTGCCCCGGCCCACGGGGCCCCACAGATAGACCCCGGTGATCGATTTGCGCCCTTCATGCAGGGCGACATGGCACTGCTGCAGGGCCAGCATCGCCCGCTCCTGGGCTTCGTCGGCGACAAAACCGCGCTCCTGGAGGGCGTACTGATAGGCGCTGAGGGGAGAATCGAAAGGCATGGGGTCCACGCATCCGCAAATGGGCCGCGCAGTATGCCATGCCTCACCTGGCGACCGCTGCGTCGGGATGCCGCCCAGGTCGATCGCAGCCTCGCTGTCGCTCCGCAGCGGCTACAAGGAACACGGCGCCTATGTAGCCGCTGCCGAGCAGCGCGAGGCTGCGATCGGCAACGCAGTGGCCGCAATCCGGGCCGCGCGTTCTACCTGATACACCGCGTGCCCAGGTTTTGCGGCAACTGCTTTGCCGATCGCAGGCTTCGCCAGCGGCTACAGCGAGCGCGGGCGCGACGGCTACAGCGAGATATCCAGCCGGGCGATCTTGCCCTGCTCGTCGAGGCGGAACACGTAGCGCAATTCCAGCGGGCTGCCGGGGAAGCTGCCGGAAATCAGGTTGTCCACCAGCACCTTGCCGGTGCGCTGCTGGACCTTGAGCACCTCGAGCCGTGGCTGGTAACGGCGGGCGGTGTCCTCCATCCATTGGGCGATGGCGCGGGTGCCGGCCTGATGCTGGCCCTCATCGAACACCTGGGCGTCTTCGGCGAAGAAACTGGCGACCGCCGAACTGTCACGACCATTGGTGGCTGCGAGGTAGGCGGCGATGGCCGGTGCGAGAGAAGTGGCTGTGCTGGACATGGTACTGCGGCTCCTTGTTTATCGTTGCTGGAGCCATGCTAAAACGCCGTCGCGTCAGTTCTTGTCAGGAGTGAAACGCCCGGCATCGTCCAGTTGCATGCGCTGGCGCCAGGTGCGCAACAGGTCGCTGCGACGCCCCGGATATCGCTGGCCCTGCTCGCTCGCGGCGGCGATCCGATCGGTGCGAAAGGTGCGGAAATCGTCGCGCAGCTCACACCAGGCGACTATCACCCGCGCCTCGTTCATAAAGCCCAGGGCCAGCGGCCAGATCAGGCGCTGGCTGGGGGTCTTGTTCACATCGGCGTAATCGATGTGCAGCTTGGCCTGCTCGCGGATCGCCTGGCGAAACACGTTCAGCGGCACCACGTTTTCCGGGTAGCAATAAGCCGGCGGGCCGGGCAGCACCGTCGGGTTGTGCAAGGCTTCCTGGGCCGCCGGGGCTAGCACCGCGGCGATCTTCGCCAGGGCATCGGCGGCGGCCTTGCCCAGCACCTCGTCGCCACGCTGGTCGACATAACGCAGGCCGAGGACGATGGCTTCGGTCTCGTCGGCGTTGAGCATCAGCGGCGGCAGGAACAGGCCGCTGCGCAGCACATAGCCGATCCCCGCCTCGCCATGGATCGGCGCGCCCAGGGCCGTCAGCTCGGCGATGTCGCGGTACAGGGTGCGCTCGGACACCTCCAGCTCGGCCGCCAGCGCCGCGGCGGTCACCGGGCAGCGCTTGCCGCGCAGCACTTGCAACAGGGTCAACAAACGAGTGGTGCGCGACACGTCATCAAGCTCGGCAGGGAAAGATCGGCGCAGCTTAACAGAGCCCCCTGTCAGGATCTGTCAGTAGCGAACTCTGACCTCGCTGGAGAAACGCGGTGTCTGGTTTGGCGAGCGTTTTGTCGGAATGCCGCCCAGCTCGATCGCAGCCTCGCTGACGCTCGGCAGCGGCTACGGGCGCGGTGCCTTTGTAGCCGCTGCCGAGCCCGCAAGGCTGCGATCGGCAACGCAGTTGCCGCAAAAGTGGATCATGAGAAACGCGCGGCCTGTAGTGCGTTGTGGCGCGGCGTTAAATCAACCCTTCTGGCCCCGACGCCTTTCTGGCATCCTGCGCCTCCATTTTTCTGACCGGGTCCGCAGATTTTGCCTTACGTCCTCCGACAGCCCGCGTCGCGCCCCTTTTCTCCACGTGTTTCATGCCCTATCGACACGTCATTGGCAGGCTTTTCCCATGACCGCACCTGATCGCTCCACGCCGCGCTACAAGTCCGACCTGATCTATGGCCTGGAGGACCGCCCGCATTTCAGCGCGGCGATCTTCGCCGCGCTGCAACATGTGCTGGCGAGCTTTGTCGGTATCATCTCGCCGACCCTGATCTTCGGCGGCGTGCTGGGCCTGCAGAACGAAACGCCCTACCTGATCAGCATGGCGCTGTTCGTCTCGGGCCTGGGCACCTTCGTCCAGGCCCGGCGCCTGGGGCCGATCGGCTCCGGGCTGCTGTGCGTGCAGGGCACCAGCTTTTCCTTTATCAGCGTGCTGCTCAGCGCCGGCCTGATGGTCAAGGGCCGTGGCGGCAGCAACGAGGAAATCCTCTCGACCATCTTCGGCATCTGCTTCTGCGCGGCCTTTATCGAGATGTTCCTCAGCCAGTTCATCGGCAAGCTGCGCAAGCTGATCACCCCGGTGGTCACCGGCACCATCATCACCCTGATGGGCCTGTCGCTGATCAAGGTGGCGGTCACCGACATGGCCGGCGGCTTCGGCGCGCCGGACCTGGGCGCCGCCAGCAACCTCGGCCTGGCCGCCCTGGTACTGCTGACCATCGTGGTACTCAACCGCTTCAGTCATCCGATGCTGCGCCTGGGCTCGATCGTCATCGGCCTGACCCTGGGCTTCGTGGTCGCCTGGCTGCTGGGCCGGGTCGACCTGGCGACGATGCCGGAAGTGCCGATGGTCAGCGTGCCGGTGCCGTTCAAGTACGGTTTCTCCTTCGACCTGATCGCTTTCATTCCGCTGGCGGTGATTTTTCTGATCTCGCCCCTGGAAGCGGCCGGCGACCTGACCGCCAACTCGATGATTTCCCAACAGCCGGTCAAGGGCCCGCTGTACATCAAGCGCATCAAGTCCGGGCTGCTGGCCGACGGTTTCAACTCGATGGTGGCGGCGGTATTCAACAGCCTGCCGATGGTCACCTTCGCCCAGAACAACGGGGTGATCCAGCTGACCGGCGTGGCCAGTCGCTACGTGGCGTACTTCATTGCCGGCCTGCTGGTGCTGCTGGGGCTGTTCCCGGTGATCGGCGCGGTGCTGCAACTGATGCCCAAGCCGGTGCTGGGCGGCGCGACCCTGATCATGTTCGGCACCGTGGCCGTGGCCGGGATCAAGATCCTCGCCGAAGCCGGGCTGCATCGACGCAACGTGCTGATCGTGGCGATTTCCCTGGGCATGGGCCTGGGCGTGGCGGCGGTGCCGGAAGTCCTGCGCGAACTGCCCAAGGCGCTGCACAACATCTTCGAATCGCCGATCACCGTGGGCGCGATGTGCGCGATCCTGCTGAACATCTTCCTGCCGGAAGAGTTCATCGAGCTGGAAGAAGACGAGTTCGACCCGGAAGCGGCGACCCTCAAGGTCATGCAGGACCCGGATGTGAGTGCCAAGGCCAACGCGTAAGCGCAATGTGTTTCTGTAGGAGCGAAGCTTGCTCGCGATGGCGTCGGTGGCGACACCACCAGACGGCAGGCCTCAAGCTCACTACCAGCCCTGCCGGCCTCATCGCCGGCAAGCCTGGCTCCTACAGAAGATGGCGCCCCTCAAGCAACCTTCGGTTTGTGGTGCAGACCCGGGCGCGATAGATTCAACACTGCCTTCTTTCTTTGCAGAGAGCTTCCAATGCGCAGATTCCTCGGCCTCACCCTTTCCTTGCTGTTGCTCAGCCTGAGCGCCTGCGCCCTGTTTCCCCAGCACGATCCGCTGAATATCAATGTGGTCGGCATCGAACCCCTGCCCAGCCAGGACCTGGAAGTGCGCTTCGCCGTCAAGCTGCGCCTGCAGAACCCCAACGAAACCGCGATCAACTACAACGGCGTGGCCCTGGACCTGGAGGTCAACGGCCGGCCGCTGGCCTCCGGGGTCAGCGACCAGAGCGGCAGCATCGGGCGCTTCTCCGAGGGTGTGCTGGTGGTGCCGGTCAGCGTCTCGGCCTTCGCCGTGCTGCGCCAGACCCTGGGCCTGAGCCAGACGCAAAGCCTCGACGACCTGCCCTACGTGCTGCGCGGCAAGCTCGCCGGCGGCCCGTTCGGCACTATGCGTTTCGTCGAGAAAGGCCAGCTGAGCCTGCCGAAAACCGCCAACTTCACCTGGTAATCGCACGCTTCCCTGTAGCCGCTGGCGCAGCCTGCGATCGGCGGCGCAGCCGTCGCCAAGCCTGCCAACGGGTTTATCCAGACAGACCGCGGACTCAGGCTTTGCGGTTGCTGCGTCGGAATGCCGCCCAAACCGAGCGCAGCCTCGCAGGCTCGGCAGCGGCTACACAAGCACCGCATTCCTGTAGCCGCTGGCGCAGCCTGCGACCGGGTGCGCAGCACCCGCAACCGGCCGCAATGCTCTCGCCACCCTTAGAACACCGACCAGCCGATGCGCTGGCTCAGCAATTCCAGCGCCGCCATGCCCACCAGGGAATTGCCCGCCGCGTTCAATTCCGGCGACCACACGCACACCGTGAACTGCCCCGGCACCACCGCGACGATGCCGCCACCCACGCCGCTCTTGCCCGGCAGGCCGACGCGGTAGGCGAAATTGCCGGCTTCGTCATACAGGCCGCTGGTGGCCATGATCGAGTTGACCTGCTGGGTCTGGCGCGCCGTGAGGATCTGCTCGCCGCTGTGCTTGCAGAAACCGTCGTTGGCCAGGAAGCAGAAGGCCCGCGCCAGGTCGACGCAGCTCATGCGCAGCGCGCAGTGGCTGAAGTAGCTGCGCAGCACCGACTCGACATCGTTGTGGAAGTTGCCGAAGGACTGCATCAGGTAGGCCATCGCCGCATTGCGCGCGCGGTGCTGGTATTCCGAATCGGCGACGCGGCCGTCCACCAGCACCTGCATGTTGCCGGACAGACGCCGCACAAAATCGCGCATGGACAGCGCCGGCGCGGCGAAACGCGACTGGTTGATATCGCAGATCACCAGCGCCCCGGCGTTGATGAACGGGTTGCGCGGACGGCCACGCTCGAACTCCAGCTGCACCAGCGAGTTGAAAGGCTGTCCGGAAGGCTCATGCCCCAGGCGCTGCCAGATCGCCTCGCCGGAATGGCCGATGACCTGCACCAGGCTGAACACCTTGGAAATGCTCTGCACCGAGAACGGCGTATCGGCGTCGCCGGCGCTGAACACCTGGCCATCGTTGCCATACACGGCAATCCCCAGCTGGTTGGCCGGCACGTCGGCCAGCGCCGGAATGTAGCTGGCCACTTTGCCCTGGCCAATCAGGGGACGGACCTCGTCGAGGATCTCGTTCAACAACGCTTGCATGTTCAGACTCGCACTTCGTGCCTCGCACCGCCGCGAAGCTACCGCTGCTAGACGCACGCCGCCGGGTCGAGAACACAGTTGTCGTGGTTATCCCTCATACGGCCCTCACACGGCCCTCGTACAGCTCCCCGCGCGGGCGAAAAACCGGCGATAAAAATCGCCCGCGGACCGCGCATTTTTGATCGGGCAGAGCCGCAGCTGATAGGCTTTCCCCTACATTCGACAGGGAGCGCTCATGGATCTCAACGCCGCCAGGATGTTTGTCAGCGTGGTCCAATGCGGCAGCATTTCGTCCGCCGCCAACCTGCTGCAACTACCGCTGGCCACCATCCGCCGGGGCATCCGTGAACTGGAACGCAGCCTCAACGTGCAACTGCTGGAACGCTCCGCCCGCGGCACCCGGCTGACCGCCGCCGGCAGCCAGCTCTACGAACACGCCAGCCGCGGTATCGAGGCCCTGGCCGAGGGCGAACAGGCTGTCAGAAATGATCGAATTCACTTGCAGGGCCGCCTGAGCGTGTCGGTGCCGGCGGCGTTCGAGAGCTGGTGGAAACTGCTGGCCGAGTTCCAGCGGCGCCATCCCGAGGTCCAGGTCGCGGTCTACACCAGTGAGCGGGAAAGCGACCTGGCGCAGGATGGGGTCGACGTCGCCCTGCGCGCCGGGCCGCTGTTCGACGAGGATCGCCCGGCGCGCCTGCTCGGCAGCTACCGGCATATGCTGGTCGCCAGCCCGCTGCTACTGGAGCGCCTCGGCACCCCGCAAACCCCTGCCGACCTTCGCGGTTTTCCCTGCGCCGTCTGGTCGCGCCATGCCGATGCCCGGGAACAGTGGCAACTGGGCGACCAGTCCTACAGCCCCAACCCGCTGTTCGCCGCCAACGATTACCTGCACCTGCGCCAGCTGGCGCTGACCGCCAAGGTGGTCACCGAGCTGCCGGCTTTTCTCGCCGCCGAAGCGCTGCGCGACGGTCGCCTGCACGCCCTGCTGCCCCGCCTGCCGATGCCCGAACAACAGCTGCACCTGCTTTACCCGAACCAGCGCCCGCCCTCGAACATCGTCCGCGCCTACCTGGATTTCGCCCAGGACTGGCTGGTGGAGAACCCCTTGCCCGA
>NZ_JACMZT010000036.1:0-71660 GCF_017349615.1 Pseudomonas sp. GW531-T4 | reverse complement strand
GGAGCGAGCTTGCTCGCGATAAGGCTAGACCGGCCAACGCCCTCTCAAGGCAACAACAGATACACCGCACTCGCCACCAGCAGCGCCGCCATGCTGCGGTTGAACAGACGCATGCCCTTCGGGTTGCTCAGGTACTGGCGCAAAAACGTCCCGGCGTAGGCCCAACAGGCAATCGACAAGTAGCAGATCACGAAGTACACCAGCGCGAATTGCCACACCAGCAGCGCCTCGCCATTGGCGGCAAACGCGCCCATGCCGGCGACGCAGGCCAGCCAGGCCTTGGGGTTGAGCCATTGCATGATCGCGCCGTACCAGGCCGACGGCGCCTTGGCCTTGTCGTCGCTGCCCAGCCGGCCGTCGTCCACCGCCAGCTTCCAGGCCATGAACAACAGGAAGGCCACCCCGAACAGCTGGATGCCGCGGGTCAGGAACGGCCACAGCCGCAACAGCTCATGCAGGCCCAGGCCGATCAGCACCAGCAACAGGACAAAACCCAGGGTCGCGCCACCGACATGCCGCAGGCTGGCGCGAAAGCCGAACTGCGCGCCGGAACTCAGGGCCACGATATTGACCGGGCCGGGGGTAATCGAAGAGGCTAGCGCGAAGGCCGCCATGGAAAACACTACGCTCATCACACACCTTCAAAGGATCAATCGGAGAGTCCGGTGACCAAGGTAAGTGCGCAGGCCGCCCAGTGTATTGAAGAAAAATACCCCCCTCGCGTACGGACGAACCCTATGCCCGATGCTCCCCCTTCCGCGACCACCCTCACCGCCCGCCTGCTGTTGCGCGCGCCAACGGCCGCCGACCTGGACGTCACCCACCTGATCCACGGCGACCCACGGACCCAGCGCTACAACCCGGCCGGTCCCGACAGCCGCGAGAGCTGCCAGCACCGGTTGCAGGGCTGGATACAACACTGGCAGGACCAGGGTTTCGGCTATTGGGTGGTCTGCGACCGCGCCCAGCCCGAACGGGTGCTGGGGTTCGGCGGCGTCATGCACAGCCGCTTCGGCGAGCGCAGCGGGCTGAACCTGTACTTTCGCTTCGCCGTCGAGGCCTGGGGCCAGGGTTACGCCAGCGAAATGGCCGGCGCCGCGCTGCACCTGGCGTTCCGCGTGCTGGGCAAGGAACAGGTGATCGGCCTGGTACGCCCCGACAACCTGCCGTCGCGCCGCGCCCTGGAACGCCTGGGCCTGACCCGCGACGGCGAACTGGACGACTTCCCCGGCCTGGCCCCCAGCCTGCTGTACAGCCTCAGCGCCGAACACTACTTCGCGGCCAAGGCCGCCTCGCCCACCGACACCGTGCGAAGCCGGGAACCATGAGCCAGATCGAACTGCACCCGGCCCAGCGCGACGAGCTGCAATGCATCGAAAACCTGATGCAGTTCTACCTGTACGAACTCAGCGAGTGGCTGCCGCTCAAGCTCGGCCGCCACGGTCTGTTCGAAATCCGTCCGTTGCTCGAATACTGGCGCGAGGCGGCCACGCGCCCCTACCTGATCCGGGTCGATGGCGAACTGGCAGGTTTCGCCACGGTGGACGACAAGGTGAAACTGGCCGAGGTGCAGTACAACCTCGCCTACTTCTTCGTGGCCCGGCGCTTTCGCGGTCGCGGCATCGGCCGGCAGGTGGTGAGGCAACTGCTGGAACAGCTGCCCGGGCACTGGCAGGTCGTCCACATCGACGACAACCGGCCGGCCCGGGATTTCTGGGCCCGGGTCATTCCCGCGCTCGTCGGCGACGCCTACAGTTGTCATCCGATCACGGCAGACGGCTATCCCTGCACCCTGTATAAATTCCACGTCCCGACATCGCCCGGGCGATGATCAACAGCCTCGCCCACTGCACAAGGACCGCCCCGGCATGGATTCAATGAGCCTTCTGGACACCGAGCACTGGCGCATCAGCTATCGCCGCGATGCCCAGGTCGAGCGCCTGCGCCAGCGACTGGCGAGCTTGAATTGAACCCGGGAAACCTTGCCTTACCCACGGAAACTACCGTTCCAGAGCCGTCCAGCTATTTTTTCGATGCATCGAAAAATATCACGCGTGAGTCATTGAGTCGTAACAAAATCCCCTGTAATGTTCTCACGCGTGATACGTGCACAACGGAGTCACCCCATGAAAAAGACCCTCCCGGCCAGTCAGCCTGCTGACCTACCGGCTTCCTCAGAGAGTCGACAAGGAGAGCGCTCGAAAGCTTCCAGCAACAAGGCCTCCAGCAACAGGGCCCCCAGCAGCAAGGCTTCCGCCAAGAAGCCGTCGAGCTTCTACATGAAGCAGATGCGCGCGGGCCTGAGTGCCGCTGGTTATGTGAAACACGAAACCTGGGTACTTCCGGAAAACCGGAGCGTGCTCAAGCACATTGAGAAGAAGCTGCGCCAACCCCTGATCGGCGGCGCACCGGTATTGGAGAATGACATGATCGCAGGTGAGAACTGGACCATCGACCGCCTCTTCAGCGCCTTGCAGGCCCTGGACGAAGTGACCTCGAACGAAATCGGCCTGAGCCTGATTCAAGGCGCCGAGCCAAGCATCAAGTTGGAAATGCACGACTTCGGCGGCCTGCCGATCTACATCGCGGTGGTCGGCGAGCAGATCATCGTCGACACCGTGCTGGTGGACCTGGAGTCGATCAACGACGTCGCCCGCTTCAATGACGCGGTGCTGCGCAGCCGGGAGATGTTCCCCCTGTCCTCGATCGGTATCGAGTCCATGCCCAACGGCCAGACCGTCTACAACATGTTCGGCGCCCTGAGCGCCAGCTCGAACCTGACCAACGTGGTGACCGAGGTCAAGACCCTGGTGGACAACGTCCAACGCGCCACCGAAGCCTTCGAAAGCTTCTTCAACTGATTGCCGAGAATCCGGAGTACGCCTACATGACTCAGTCCATCTGGAACAAACTGTTCACCGCCCTGCGCGGTGGCGCCAACGAAGTCGGCGAAAGCATCGCCGACCAGCAGGCCCTGCGCATCCTCGACCAGGAAATCCGCGACGCCGACAACGCCCTGTCCAACGCCAAGCGCGAGCTGGTCACCATCATGGCCAAGCACAAGCTGTCCACCGAGCGGGTCAGCGAATTCACCGCGAAGATCGCCGACCTGGAATCCAAGGCCCTCGCCTCGCTGCAGGCCAACCGCGAAGACCTGGCCCTGGAAGTCGCCGAAGCCATCTCGACCCTGACCACCGGCCTGGAAGCGGAGCAGAAGCAAGCCAGCGAATTCGGCGCCTACGCCGAGAATATGCGCAAGGACATCGGCAAGGCCGAGGCGCGCATCCGCAGCCTGCGCCAGCAAGTGGACATGGCCAAGGCCCGGGAAAGCGTGCAGAAGGCCCAGGTCAGCGCCTCGATCGCCAGCGGCGGCGCCAACGGCAAGCTGGAAACCGCAGTCAACACCCTGAACCGCCTGCAGGCCCGCCAGGATCAGCGCGCGGCGGAAATGGAAGCCCAGGAGCAACTGGCCGATGCGAGCAACGGCAACGACCTGGAACGCCGCCTGCGCGAAGCCAACATCGTGCCGGACCAGGGCAGCGCCAACGCGATCCTCGAGCGACTGAAGAAACAGAAGTCGGCCGAGTAAGGCTCCTGGAGCAGTAAAAAAGGCACGCGGTGCAATGCCACGGAAACTGTAGGAGCGAGCTTGCTCGCGATGGACTGGAGAGCGCCGCGCTCATCCAGTCAGTACGCGGTATCGTTAACGATCATCGCGAGCAAGCTGCGCTCCTACAATGGATCACCTGCGCTTAAGCACCCTGCGCCCTTTTTCTGGCCTATGGGAGGGCCTCGATGGCAGTTGCAAACGGTTTCAAGACCCTGGCGGGCCTGGCCCTGGTGATGATCGCCGTACAGGTGCTCAACAGCCTGAGCGGCTACAGCCTGAATCTCTTCGGCCTGATCCCGCGTACCCTGCAGGGTTTGCCGGGGATACTCACCTCGCCCTTTCTCCACGGCTCCTTTACCCACCTGACCGCCAACCTGGTGCCCTTGCTGATCCTCGGCGCCATGGTGATCGCCGAAGGCCAGCGGCGCTTCGTGGTGGCCAGCCTGATCATCATCCTGCTCGGCGGCGCCCTGGTCTGGCTGTTCGGCTTCCGGGGCATCCATGTCGGCGCCAGCGCCTGGGTCTTCGGCTTGTGGGCCTACATCCTCACCCGCGCCTGGTTGCTGCGCAGCTGGAGCAGCCTGCTGGCCGCCGCGGTGACGATGTTCCTGTATTCCGGCCTGGTCCTGGGGTTCCTGCCACGGGCCGGGGTTTCCTTCGAAGGCCACATCTTTGGCGCCTTCGCGGGGTTCATCGCAGCAAAAATGCTTTTATCCGGCGCCAAGCCGATGTCTAATGCCGCGCGGCAATGAGCCATGCCTTGCCCGGGCACGGCGCGCTGCATCATGGATAGATCAGTTCAACAGGAAATCAGGGATTCGATGTCGATTTTCATCTTGCTTCGGGTATACGCGGCCACCTTCTTCCAGCGCTTCGGCTGGATGGGCCTGGCCATCGCGCTCGGCGTGCATGCCGCGACCTCCTATCTCGGCCTGGTGGCCCTGGGCGAGCAGCACCTCACCGCGCCCGCGACCTTCATCTACTTCTATTTCACCACCACCCTGACCGTGGGTTACGGCGACCTGTCGCCGCAATCCGCCGCAGGCCGGGTCTTCGTGGCGGTGTGGGTGATGCTCGGCGGCATCGCGCTGCTGACCGCGGCCATCGGCAAGACCACCAGCAGCGTTATGGACCTATGGAGAAAAGGCATGAAAGGCAAAGGCGACTTCACCGGCCAGACCGGGCATACCGTACTGGTCGGCTGGGAAGGCGCGTCCAGTGAGCGGGTGATCGAATTGCTGCTGCAGGACGAAACCTCCAACGACAACCTGATCGTCATCTGCGACGCGACCCTCGACGAGAACCCGATGCAGGGCAAGGCCGCCTTCGTCAGGGGCGAAAGCCTGTCGTCCGCGGCCCTGCTGCTGCGCGCCGGGGTGCCCGGCGCCGAACGGGTATTGGTACGCACCAGTTCCGACGACCTGACCCTGGCCAGCGTGCTGGCGATCAACCAGTTGCGCCCTGCCGGCCATGTGGTCGCCCACTTCAACGACAGCGAAATCGCCACCCTGGCCGCCTCCTACGCGCCGAAGCTGGAGTGCACCTCGAGCATGGCCATCGAGATGCTGGTGCGCTCCTCCCAGGACCCCGGCTCCTCGGTGGTGATCAACGAACTGCTGTGCGTCGGCCAGGGCGCCACCCAATACGTCATGCGCCTGCCCGAGACTTACGAGGGCCGTTTCGCTGAGCTCTACATACACCTCAAGGAACGCTACAACGCCACCCTGATCGGCTACCGCGCCCGCGGCGCGCAACACCCGCAGATCAACCCGCACAGCGATACGCGGATCCAGGGCGGCGAACTCTTCTACATCGCTTCCAGCCGCCTCAAGGACATCGACAATGGGATGGTTTAAACGCTTTCTGGGGCTGCAGGCCCCGGCCACCACAAGCTCGAGTTTCGCCACCGGCCCACTGGGCCTGAGCATGGGCGCGGGCATCCGCTTCGATGCCAGCCTCAAGCTGCTGCTCGCCGACAACAGCCGCGTGGCGATTCCCGGCGACCAGGCGGTCTACAGCGAAGGCCTGGTGGACCTGGGCCAGTCCGAATGGCTGTCGCGCTACTACCTGGACGACGAGGACTACTGGCTGCAGGTGCACACCAGCGGCGGCATCGACGGCCAGGTCAAATCGATCATCCTGTTCAACTACCTGAGCAACCAGGCCGTCAACAGCGAAGCCGAGCTGCGCCGCCTGGCCGGCCCGGACAGCCTGATCGGCCAGCCCACCTACAGCCTCGACGGCGTCGAGTACCAGCGCGAATGGGGCACCGAAGCCGGGCAGACCGAGCTGGTGCCGCTGCGCGAGCAGGTGTCCAAGCCGGACGAAACCTTCGCCTTCGAAAGCCACTCGATGCTCTATGCCCGTGACACCGGCCTGACCAATCGCCGCGAATTCCTGCTGTTTTCCGTGGAGCAATACGCCGACGGCAGCGTCAGCCTGGTGACCTCACTGGGCATTTCCCTGTACATGACCGACCTGCAAACCCTCTGACAAGGACCAGAACCCATGCTTGAAGCCCTTTCCATTTCCCTGAACAAATTCGCCGTGGTCGGTTTCCTGACCTACATCCTCGGCGCGGCCGTGCTGTTCGCCCTGTTCCAGTTCGTCTACACCCGCCTGACGCCACACAAGGAGTTCCATCTGATCCGCGAGGGCAACGTCTCCGCCGCCATCGCCCTGGGCGGCGCCATCATCGGTTTCGCCATTCCGGCGAGCAATGTCATCGCCTACTCCATCAGCCTGCTGGACTTCGCCGTCTGGGCGCTGATCGCCGCCGTGGTGCAACTGCTGGCGTTCCTGATGACCAGCCTGGTGCTCAAGGGCACTTCGCAGCGCATCCGCAACGGTGAAATCGCCGCCGGCATCTACGTCGCCGCCGTGGCCATCAGCGTCGGCCTGCTCAACGCCGCCTGCATGACCCCTTCGCAGAACTGATCGACCGCACGGAGCCCTCGATGAAACGAAGCCAATACGTTCAGCTCTCCCTGGCCGCCTCGGTGGCGCTGGCGATCTCGGGCTGCAACTCGGAGCCGGAGACCCTCGCGGTCCAGCAGAAATTCAACTTCCAGTCGGTGCAGGAATGCGTGGACGGCAAGATCGCCGTGGACGTCTGCTCCGATGCCTATATCAAGGCCATGGCGGAGCACCGCGCCCAGGCGCCGGTCTACGACAACCAGGCCGATTGCGATGCCGACTTCGTCGAAAACTGGTGCCAGATAGACTCCAACGGCAAGTTCGTGCCGAAGCTGGGCGGCTTTGAAATCAACGCCCAGGGCGCCTTCACCCGCGAGCAGCTGGCGGCGGCCGGGGTCAGCCCCGGAGCCGGACAGGGTTCGTCGCTCAGCAGTATCGACAGCGGCCTGCTCACCGGCCTGCTGATCGGCAACCTGCTCAGCGGCGGTAGCCGCAACTATTACTCCGAGCCGGTCTACCGCTATCGCGACGACCGCGGCAGCTACGCCAACTCGACGCTCAACCAGCGCATCGCCAGCGGCTCGACCTTCTCCAAGTCGCGCCAGGCGCAGTCGGGCAGCGGCTTTAGGACCACCACCCGGCCGATGTCGGTGTCCTCCTCCACCTCCCGTGGCGGCTTCGGCAGCCAGGCCAGCGCCCGCAGCGGCTGGGGCGGCTCCAGCTCCTCGAGCTGGAGTTCGGGACGCTCGAGCAGCTAAGGAAGCGCGCCATGAAGAAGATCCCCTGCAACGAACGCCCGGACTGGCGACAGACCGCGGAAAAACTCGGCTTCCTGTTCCACACCATCGACGGCGAAGCCTACTGGGACGAAAGCGCCTACTACCAGTTCAGCCTCAAGCAGATCGAGGACGACCTGGAAGACCCGACCACCGAGATCCATGAGATGTGCATGGACCTGGTGGACCGGGTGGTGCGCAGCGAGGCCCTGCTGGATCGCCTGAGCATTCCGCCGGCCTTCTACGACATGATCCGCACTTCATGGCTCGAGGGTCACCCGCACCTCTACGGCCGCCTGGATTTTTCCTATAACGGCCAGGGCCCGGCCAAGCTGCTGGAACTCAACTACGACACCCCCACCAGCCTCTATGAAACCGCGGCGTTCCAATGGGGCTGGCTGGAGCAGAACATCGAACGCGGCGTGCTGCCGCGGCATGCCGACCAGTTCAACAGCATCGACACCCGGCTGCACCAGGCCTTCGCCCAGCTGGGGATCGAGCGCCCGTTCTACTTCGCCTCGATGAAGGATTCGGTGGAAGACCGCGCCACCACCGACTACCTGCGCCTGATCGCGGAAAAGGCCGGCATCGAGTCGCGGCATATCGACGTGGAAGACATCGGCCTCACCGCCGAAGGCCGCTTCGTCGACCTGCAGGACCGCTGGATCCCGCACCTGTTCAAGCTGCACGCCTGGGAGTTCATCTTCCACGAGCCCTTCGGCGCGGCGATCGCCGCCAGCGACACGCAGTTCTTCGAACCGGCGTGGAAATCCATCCTCTCCAACAAGGGCATCCTGCCGCTGCTCTGGGAGGCCCACCCGGGCCACCCGAACCTGCTGGAGACGCACCTGGACCTGCACCCGCAGCGCGACGTGCCCAAGGGCTGGGTGCGCAAGCCGTTCTTTTCCCGCGAAGGCGCCAACATCGAGTTGCGCACCCCGCAGGACGAGGTGGTCAAGGAAGACGGCCCCTACACCGACGCGCCCTACATCCTGCAGTCCTTCGCCCCGCTGCCGCGCTTTGGCGACAGCTACACCCTGATCGGCTCCTGGGTCATCGGCGACCAGGCCGCCGGCATCGGCGTGCGCGAAGACGACAGCCTGATCACCAAGGACTCCAGCCGCTTCCTGCCGCACCTGATCCTCGACTGATACATCCGCCGGGGCGCGCAATGCGCCTCGGCCTGTTATTCAATGGCTGCCGCACAATAACTATCGCCGGCATCGTTATCGTCGTTATTCAGCACTGTCCTTATATAACTTGCCCCTTCATTTATCTGACTCCCGATACAGACCTTACTTAAAGCTGAACGAACATATGATTCGTGGCAATTTAATCTTGACTTGACAGGTTGGCCTGAGTAAATTGCGCGGGCCGGCCAAACCGGCCTTTTTTCAACTCACTAAAGAAGCCAATGGACACAGTATCTAGACGCTGTCTGGTCGATGCGCTTGCGCAAGGCTGGGCACTTAACCCAGAACATGACGGGACTCGACTTTTCGGTCGGGTGAGCTGCGCTAGAGCTTGACGCTCCTTCGTAACTTGCCTTCACCGGAGCCAGTCCGGTCGCGAGGCAACTGTTATGAACTTCAAATCCACTGTAATGCCCGGCGTACGCGCCTTTGCATCGACCATGCGGGTCAAGCCCTGCGCTGAGCGCGCGGGCGTTTCCCGGGTCGCCACCCTGTATTCCACCCCCTCCTCGCAAACCCGGCCGCGGGCCAACTGGCGCGTCTGCCCGGTCACCTGCCGGCTCCAGCAACGCTGGAGTTTCGACGACAGCCAGGACCCTCAGAGTCGGAGCCTGGCCGGCCTCCTGATGCGGGCCGGCCTGCTGCTGAGCCTGTCCCGGGACTCGCACTTCTAGTTCAACCGAAGGCACTTTCAAGTCCTTCTGGAACGTTTTCCTTAATAAGGAATTCGGCAACTTCCTATTGCCTGCTTAAAACTAAAAGTTGGTGGTAACTGTTATGGACGAAGCCAGTAGTAGGTTCGTCGTCTATTCATGCCCAGTGAATAGGCGGCGAACGTTAAAACCAATAAAACGCAACTACCTGAATCGATCGCTTACTTGCGGCTCGACATACGTTCGCTCGTCTTTGAATAGGTGAGTGGTCTGTGTGTCGTGCCGCAAGCCTGCGGCAGGAGCACACGTAATGACTACGGTAAAAACCCGCACCTCCTCCTCGCAAAACCCCACCCGCGACGACACCCGGCTGTCGATGCGGGCCGCCCGCGAAGCGCAGAACAGCCTTGGCGTGACCCTGGACAACGTCAAGTCGAACGCCAACGGCCTGACCGAACTCGACGCCGAAGGCCGCCTGCAGCGCGACGGCTTCAACGAGGTGGCCCACGACCGGCCGCCCCACGCCCTGGTGCAATTGCTGCAAGCCTTCAACAACCCGTTCATCTATGTGCTGATGACCCTGACCGGCATCAGCTTCTTCACCGACTTCTGGCTGCCCCTGCAGTCCGGCGAGGAAACCGACCTGACCGGGGTGATCATCGTCCTGGTCATGGTCCTGGTCAGCGGCCTGATGCGCTTCTGGCAGGAATACCGTTCGGCCAAGGCTGCCGAGGCACTCAAGGCCATGGTGCGGACCACCGCCACCGTGCTGCGCCGCGAGCAGATGGGCATGAAGGCCGCGCGGCGCGAAGTGCCGATGCGCGACCTGGTGGTCGGCGACATCGTGCAGCTGTCGGCCGGCGACATGATCCCCGCCGATATCCGCCTGATCGAATCCCGCGACCTGTTCATCAGCCAGGCGGTGCTGACCGGCGAGGCGCTGCCGGTGGAAAAGTACGACACCCTGGGCGCGGTGCAGGAGAAATCCGCCCACCGCACAGCTGCTGCCGACCAGCAGGACTTGCTCGACCTGCCGAACATCTGCTTCATGGGCACCAACGTGGTCAGCGGCACCGCCACCGCGGTGGTGGTGGCCACCGGGTCGCGCACCTACTTCGGTTCCCTGGCGCGCTCCATCGTCGGCTCGCGGACCCAGACCGCCTTCGACCGCGGGGTGAACAGCGTCAGCTGGCTGCTGATCCGCTTCATGCTGGTGATGGTGCCGGTGGTGCTGCTGATCAACGGCTTCACCAAGGGTGACTGGGCCGAAGCCTTCATGTTCGCCCTGGCGGTGGCCGTCGGCCTGACCCCGGAAATGCTGCCGATGATCGTCAGCGCCAACCTGGCCAAGGGCGCCGCGGCCATGGCCAAGCGCAAGGTGGTGGTCAAGCGCCTCAACGCGATCCAGAACTTCGGCGCCATGGACGTGCTGTGCACCGACAAGACCGGCACCCTGACCCAGGACCGGATCATCCTCGAGCACCACGTCGATATCAGCGGCAGCCGCTGCGACCAGGTGCTGCAACTGGCCTGGCTCAACAGCTACCACCAGAGCGGCATGAAGAACCTGATGGACCGCGCGGTGGTGAGCTACGCCGAAAACAACCCGAAGTTCAGCGCGCCCGACACCTGGAGCAAGGTCGATGAACTGCCGTTCGATTTCGTCCGCCGGCGCCTTTCGGTGATCCTCGCCGACGCCAGCGGCCATCACCTGCTGGTGTGCAAGGGCGCGGTCGAGGAAATGCTCGACACCGCCACCCGGGTACGCCAGGACGGCGTCACGGTGGCCCTCGACGCCGGGCGCCGGGCGGCGCTGCTGGAGCTGGCCGAGGAGTACAACCGCGACGGTTTCCGCGTGCTGCTGGTCGGCACCCGCGACCTGGCGCCGGGGCAGACCCGCCAGCAGTACAGCGCCAGCGACGAGCGCGAGCTGATCATCGAAGGCTTCCTGACCTTCCTCGATCCGCCCAAGGAAACCGCCGGCCCGGCCATCGCCGCGCTGCGCGAGAACGGCGTGACGGTGAAGGTGCTGACCGGCGACAACCCGATCGTCACCGCGAAGATCTGCCGCGAGGTCGGCCTGGAAGTCGGCCAGCCGCTGCTCGGGCGCGATATCGAGCACATGGACGATGCAGTGCTTGCGCGCCTGGTGGAAGAACGCACGGTGTTCGCCAAGCTCACCCCGCTGCAGAAATCCCGGGTGCTCAAGGCCCTGCAGGCCAACGGGCATACCGTGGGCTTCCTCGGCGACGGCATCAACGACGCCCCGGCGCTGCGCGACGCCGACGTCGGCATCTCGGTGGACAGCGGCACCGACATCGCCAAGGAATCGGCGGACATCATCCTCCTGGAAAAGAGCCTGATGGTCCTGGAAGAAGGCGTGATCAAGGGCCGCGAGACCTTCGGCAACATCATGAAGTACCTGAACATGACCGCCAGTTCCAACTTCGGCAACGTGTTCTCGGTGCTGGTGGCCAGTGCGTTCATCCCGTTCCTGCCGATGCTGGCGATCCACCTGCTGCTGCAGAACCTGATGTACGACATCTCCCAGCTGTCGCTGCCGTGGGACAAGATGGACAAGGAGTTCCTGCGCAAGCCGCGCAAGTGGGACGCCAAGAACATCGGGCGCTTCATGCTGTGGATCGGGCCGACCTCGTCGATCTTCGACATCACCACCTACGCCCTGATGTGGTTCGTGTTCGCCGCCAACAGCGTGGAAATGGCCGCCCTGTTCCAGTCCGGCTGGTTCATCGAAGGCCTGCTCTCGCAGACCCTGGTGGTGCACATGCTGCGCACCCAGAAGATCCCGTTCATCCAGAGCACCGCGGCGCTGCCGGTGATGCTGATGACCGGCCTGGTGATGGCCCTGGGTATCTACGTGCCGTTCTCGCCGCTGGGTGAAATGGTCGGCCTGGTACCGCTGCCGTGGGAATACTTCCCTTGGCTGGTCGGCACCCTGCTGTGCTACTGCGTCGTCGCCCAGACCATGAAGACCCTCTACATCCGTCGCTTCAAGCAATGGTTCTGAGGGCTGACGGTTAGCGGCGCGGCCATCGCGAGCAATCGAGCGTCGACCGGCTGCTCCTACAGGTTGCAACTGTCCTTGTAGGAGCGAGCTTGCTCGCGAAAACCGCAACGCGGCGCCAGACCGTACGGCCACGCCCCTGTCTGGCCCAGCCAAGTGGAGCATCCACCATGAAACCTATCACCGAGCTGCTGGCCCGCGGCGAGCGCACCTTGCGCGCCCTGCTGGTGAGCACCCTGGAAGGCATCGCCGCCCTGATCACCCTGGTCGGCATCCGCCTGTATGCCAGAAGCCTGTTGAGCCGCGCTGCCATTCGCCTGCTGCTGGGCCTTGCCAGCGCCATTCATCGCCGCTGCATCCGCCTGCTGCGATCCGCCAAGCCATGAAACACACAAGGGAGAGTCCTCATGTCGGGAACTACTCTGCTGATCAACCTCGCCGGCTCCATCGCCCTGCTGCTGTGGGGCACCCAGATGATTTCCTCGGCGCTGCTGCGCGGCTTCGGCACCCAGTTGCGCCAGTGGCTGGGGCAGCACCTGAACAACCGCTGGATGGCCCTGCTGTCCGGCATCGCCATCACCGGGGTCCTGCAAAGCAGCACCGCGGTGAGCCTGATGGCCAGCTCCTTTACCGCCACCGGCACCCTGGGCCTGGCCCCCGCGCTGGCGGTGATGCTCGGGGCCAATATCGGCTCGACCCTGGTGGTGCAACTGCTCAGCGTCGATATCTCGATCCTCACGCCGCTGGTGCTGCTGGCGGGTTTTATCGTGTTCCGCCTGCGCGACGACTCGCGCTTTGAAAGCCTCGGCTGCGCGCTGATCGGCCTGG
The DNA here is from genome assembly GCF_017349615.1 of Pseudomonas sp. GW531-T4. Classification (NCBI taxonomy): domain Bacteria; kingdom Pseudomonadati; phylum Pseudomonadota; class Gammaproteobacteria; order Pseudomonadales; family Pseudomonadaceae; genus Pseudomonas; species Pseudomonas sp. GW531-T4. Next base: position 58,659 of record NZ_JACMZT010000036.1, on the reverse strand, counting down.
GGCTGATGCTGCTGGCCCTGCGCATGCTCGGCAGCACCCTGGGCGAAGTGGAAGGCACGCCGGTGTTCGCCGCGCTGATGCGTGGCCTCGACGGCGACCTGCTGATCGCCCTGCTGACGGCGGCGTTGCTGACCTGGCTGTGCCATTCCAGCGTCGCCGTGGTGCTGCTGGTGGCGTCCCTGGCCGCCACCGGGCTGCTGTCCTCGGTGACCGCCATGGCCCTGGTGCTGGGGATCAATATCGGCGGCGCCCTGCCGTCGCTGCTCAACGCCGATTCCAGCGTCGCCCGGCGCCTGCCCCTGGGCAATCTGCTGGTACGCCTGTGCGGTGCCGCCGCGCTGCTGCCGTGCCTGCCCTGGATCGCCCAGAGCGCGCCGGTCGCCGCCCTCGATGCCAGCTTGCAGGTGGTGTACCTGCACAGCCTGTTCAACCTGGTGCTGGCCCTGCTGTTCATCGGCCTGACCGGGCCCATGGCAACCCTGCTCAACCGCCTGCTGCCGGAGCCGCCGCGCGACGTCGACCCCGGCATGCCGCACTACCTGGACGAAGCCGGCCTGGCGGTGGCCAATATCGGCCTGTCCAACGCCGCCCGCGAAGCCCTGCGCCTGGCCGACATGCTGTCGCTGATGCTCGATCGGGTGCTGCGCCTGTTCCAGGCCTCGACCCCGGCCGGCGCCGATGAAGTGCGGCGCATCGACCAGTCGCTGGACCTGCTCAGCGCCGCGATCCGCGCCTACCTGGCGGACATCGGCCAGGACGGCATCAGCGACCAGGACGCCGACCGCGCCCAGGAAATCCTGCTGTTCGTGATCAACCTGGAACACGCCGGCGACATCCTCTCCAGCAGCCTGACCCAGCTGGCGGCGCGCCGGCTGCGGCGTGGCGAGCAGTTCTCGGTGTTCGAGCTGGATTGCATCGAGCCTCTGCACCAGGCCGTGGTGGACAGCCTGAGCCTGGCGATCACGGTGTTCCTGCGCGAAGACCTGGCCAACGCCCACCAGTTGGTGAACCGCAAGGAACTGGTCAGGCGGCTGGAAGCCGACGCCAGCCGCGAGCACTTTCGCAGCCTGCGCGAAGACCGCACGGCCTGGGCCGAATCCGGCGACATTTTCCAGCGGGTGCTGCGCGACTACCGGCGCGTGCACCACCACATCGCGGCCCTGGCCTATCCGGCGCTGGAGCGGGCCGGCGAGCGCGACCTGGATAACGCCGAGCTGGGCGACGTGCTGCTGGACAACCCGTTGAGCATCCAGCCGACGGCGCAGGAGCGCGCACGATGCGTGTCCTGATCTGCGCGGGGCGCCATTACGCCGACGTCCAGCGGTGCCGGCGGGTGCTCGACGCCTTTCAGCGCCTGCATGAAGTGCAGGTGCTGATCCACGGCGGCAGCCAGTTCCTCGGCGCGGAGATAGAAGACTGGGGTCGGGAAATCGGCGCCGACATCGTGCGTTACCCGGCCAACTGGCAGCTGCACGGCAAGCTCGCCGAACGCCTGCGCAACGCCTTCATGCTGCGCGACAGCCGGCCCGACCTGATCATCGCCCTGCCCGGCGGCGACGACACCGAAGAGCTGGTGGCCCTGGCCAGGGCCGCCGGCATCCAGACCCTGTCAGTGAGCGACTGGCAATGACCCTGTTCCCCACTCGACCACGGAGCGGCCCGCGCGGCGCGGCCGCTTCCCATGCCTTAGCGAGAACCGTCATGTCCAAGTACAACCCTTCGCGCAATAACCGTTTCGCCAGCCTCACCCGCGACCTGCCCCCGGCGAAACGGCGCATGCTGCGACGCAACCTGATGTTCGTCACCCTCACCCTGAGCCTGATCGGCCTGCTGACCCTGGTCGCCAAGGCCAACGCCGCGGGCGGCGCCTATGGGGTGGACGACGGCGCGATCAACGCCCCGGGGGAATGCAACCTGGACATCTGGTACCAGAGCCTGCGCCACCAGGGCTCCAACCATGGCGCGGTGTTCTCCCCGGCCTGCACCTTCGCCGGCCTGCCCTGGTTGCAGGTGGGCGCCGCCCTCGAGCGCAGTCGCGAGGACGGCCACGGCGAAACCCAGCTGAGCCCGCAGCTCAAGGCGCAACTGTGGAACCGCGAAGACCTGGGCCTGCAACTGGCGCTGGCGACGTCCGCGCATTTCGCCCTCGACCGCGGCCATGCGTTCGACGGTGGCGACATCAGCCTGCCCCTGACCTACCAGCCCCTGCAAAGCCTGCGCCTGAACTTCAACGCCGGCTGGGCCCACGCCTATGACGACGGCCAGCAGAACCATCGCTGGACCTGGGGCAGCGGCTTCGAATACGACCTGGGCGAACGCCTGACCCTGGTCGCCGAACGATACGGCCAGCGCGGCGGCGAACAGGCCTGGCAAGCCGGGCCACGCCTGCATCTGGGAGCAAACCTGGACCTCGACCTGGTGCTGGGCGGCCAGTTGAACGAAGGCCGCGACCGCTGGCTGACCAGCGGCGCGACCTTGAGGTTCTAAGAGGTTTCTGGCGGTGTGCCGCACAAGCTGCGCGAAGACATCTCCTGTAGGAGCGAAGCTTGCTCGCGAGGCGGTGTGTCAGATGTACCGCAGCGTATCTATCGCCAGCAATCGAGCGTCGACCGGCTGCTCCTACAGAAGCAGGACGCCGGTCTATCGGGTCAATGCAGCCTCAGCGTATATCGCTGCGCCGATACAGGCTCAGGCCCACCGCCAGGACCGCGAGCATGCCGGCGCAGCTGCGGTTGATCCACAGCATCGCCCGCGCGGAGAAGGTGCGCATGGCATAGCGCCCGCCAAAGGCATAGGTCGCCATCATCACGCAATTGATCGCCGTGCTGACCAGCGCCAGGATCAGGTACTGCTGCGCCACCGGCTCATCGGGGCGTACGAACTGCGGCAGGAAGGCGGAGAAAAACAGCAGCCCCTTGGGGTTCGACAACCCCACCAGCAACGACCGCACAAACGCCCCGCGTCCGCTGCTGGCACTGCCGCCTGTCTGCGCGGCCAGAGCCTGGGTCGGCGCCTTCCACAGCACCCAGGCCAGGTACAGCAGGTACGCCGCGCCGCCCCACTTGACGATGGAAAACAGCTGTTCGGAAGCTTGTAGCAACGCCCCCAGGCCGCAGCCCACCGCACCGATCAGCAGCAGGTCGGACAGCATCGCGCCAGCCATGCCGCAACCGGCGATGCGCATGCCATGGGTGGCACCGTTATTGAGAGCCAGCAACATCGACGGCCCGGGGGTCATCATCACCGCGCTGACGGTGACGACGTACAGAAACAATGTGGTGGCGTCCATTCGAACCCTCCGTAAAACCACAGGTACAACAGGTCGGCTAGCATACACCAGAGGCTTTCAGCCCTACAGCGATGCGCCCCAGTCCGCCACCTGGCGGGCGCTGATGCTGACACCGCCGCACACCACGATCACCACGTCCCGCGCTGCGGCGATGGCCGGGTGATCGAGGTAGGCCACCGCCAGCGAGACGCCGCAGGCCGGCTCCACCAACTGGCGCAGATCGTCGGCATAACGCACCACGCCGAGGATCGCCTCGGCATCCGACAACACCAGCGACTGATAGGCAAAACCCTGGATCTGCTGCAACGGCCAGGCCGCCACCTGGGCCGCGCCGAGGGAACTGGCGACGGTGTCGATCTTCGCCAACTTGACCGGGTGCCCGGCCGCCAGCCCCGCGGCAAAGGAAGCGCTGCCGGTGGTTTCGCAGGCGATGATCCGGCAGTCCTGGCGCTGATGGCGCAACAGGCCGGTGAGGATGCCGGCCAGCAAGCCACCGCCGCCCACCGACGCGACGATGGTGTCGACCTGCGGACAGTCTTCGAGGATTTCATCGACCATGCTGCTGTGCCCTTGCCACAGCACCGGGTGGTCAAAGGCCGGCACGTATTCGCTGTCGGCGTCGCTGCTCAGTTGCAGCGCGCGCTCGTTGGCCTGGTCCCAGACCTTGCCGTGCACCAGCACCTCGGCGCCGGCCCGGGCGATACGTTCGCGGGTGGTTTGCGGGGTGGTCTGCGGCACCACGATACAGGCTTGCAGGCCGAGGCTGGCCGCCGCCACCGCGGTGGCCAGCCCGGCATTGCCGCCGGAGGGACAGACCACGCGGCGCTTGCCCTGCTGCGCCGCCTGGGAGCAGAGCAGGCCCAGGCCGCGCATCTTGAACGAGCCACTGGGTTGCAGGTTTTCCAGCTTGAGCCAGATGCGCCGGGTGGCCGTGGACAACCCGGGATGCAGGATCAGGGGGGTGCGGATATGCAGCATCATGGGCTCCTTGGAGGAAGACGGGCGTCTTGCAACCCTAGCTGCTCAGGCCTGCCTATGCCGCCTCCCCCTGGCCGCTCGCCGGTCAGCGAATCGGCGGTACGCGGATATCGCCTTTGCGGCACTGGGTGCGCACGCCCTTGCCACAGGCGCCGAAGCCCAGGTTCTTGTCCAGGCAGACCCGCACTTCGGAGAGTTCCGGGCCGCTGCACAACACCGCTACGCCCTTTTCGGGAATGCCCGGGTTGGCCTGGCGAAACAGCTGCTCGATCTCCCGGGCCTCGAAGTAATGCACGGTGGTCGAAGGTTCCAGCACCTCAGGAATCTTCACCTTGCCCAGGGCCTGGTCGGAGCTCTCCAGGTAGCCCATGGCGCCCAGCCCGCTGCAGGTGCCGTGCTTACTCCATTCATGCTCCATCAGCTTGGCCGTCGGGAACAGGGTCAGGCCCTTGGCCCGTTCTTCGGCGGTCAGCTGGGTCAAGGGCGGGCAGGATTCCGGCCAGCCGCCCTTGGCGTATTGCGGCCACAGGCCATGCAGGACAAAACCGTAGCCCTTGCCGGAGCACTGCTCGTTTTCCGGATGGGTCAGGCAAAAGGTCGGCGACCAGGACAGCGACAGCAGGTAGTAGTCGAACACCCCGGCGACCGAGTCGCGCTGCTGCCGCGCCTCCCGTGCCTGGCTGACACCGACGGTGCAGATCATCAGCGCGGCCAGCGCCGCGGTTGCGAAAAGTTTTCTCATAGACCCTCTCCTTGGGATGGGGCGGTAGGTGAACGGCCCCTTGTGACCTGGCCGGTATCGGCCAGACACCTTTCTTGGCACGGGGCTGTTGCAGGAAGATGACAGGCCGCCTCCCGCGGGGAAGCTGGCCGATGCTAGCGAAGCGTTTTAGCAGACAGATCGGGTTGGCGCCATGGCCGGCGGGCAGCGTCTACGGAATGACCAGGCGAATGCGGGATTTGTAGCGAACACTCGCTTCTGTAGGAGCCAGGCTTGCCGGCGATTGGGATGATGCGGTGTGCCTGACACGACGTCTCGCGAGCAAGCTTCGCTCCTACAGAGGCAAACCTGGGCCTGGCAATAAAAAATGGTCGTTGGCGGCAAGTGCGCAAGATCGTTCAAGCCATTCCCGCTGCGGGCTGGCACAGTCGGTTTCCGTTCCTTGATTGCAGGCTGTCATGTCCAGCGTTCATCTTCCCCGCGCCGCATTCCTGCGCGGCGCCGTTGCCATCATGCCGCTGTCCCTGGCCACCGCGCCCTGGGGCCTGCTGGCGGGTTCCATGGCCATCGAGGCCAATCTCACGCCCCTGCAAGGCCAGGGCTTGTCGAGCATCGTCTTCGCCGGCGCCGCGCAACTGGTGGCGATCGGCATGCTCAAGGGCGGCGCGGGGATCTTCTCGATCCTGCTCACCACCCTGCTGCTGACCTCCCAGCACCTGCTATACGGCATGAGCCTGCGCTCGGTGATTTCGCCGCTGCCGGGGCGCTGGCGGGTCGGCCTGGGCTTCCTGCTCACCGACGAGCTGTTCGCCCTGACCAGCCAGCACGACAAGCAACAGTTCGACCGCTGGTACGCCCTCGGCGTGGGCCTGACCTTCTATATCGCCTGGAACCTGTTCACCCTGGCGGGCATTGTCCTCGGGCGCGCCATTCCCGGGCTCGAACACCTGGGCCTGGACTTCTCCATCGCCGCCACCTTTATCGCCCTGATCACGCCGCTGGTGCGCAATGTGCCGACCCTGGTCTGCGTGGCCGTATCGCTGTTCTGCTCGGTGCTGCTGAGCTACTGGCAATGGGGCTCGGCCCTGGTGCTCTCGGGCCTGCTGGGCATGACCGCGGGTTTTCTCTGCAACAAGTTCTACCGGGAGCGCACATGATGGTCTGGGCAGTGATTTTCGGCATGGGCTTGCTGGTGTTTCTCAACCGCTATGTGTTTCTCGAACCGCGCCTGCCGGTGCGCCTGAGCAGCAACGCCCGGCAGTTCCTCGGGTTTGCCGTACCGGGCATGCTCACGGCGATCTGCGGGCCGATCGTGTTCATGCCCGAACACCAGCTGAACCTGGCCTACGACAACCCGTACCTGATCAGCTCGCTGGTGGCCATCGTCCTGGTGATCTACACCCGCAACACCCTGCTCAGCATGCTGCTGAGCATGGCGTTCTTTTTCCTGCTGCGGTGGTGGTTGTAGGAGCTGGCTTGTCGGCGATCGGGGCTGCGCGGGGCGTCAGGCAGGACGCCTCGCGAGCAATCGAGCGTCGACCGGCTGCTCCTACAGGTTCGGTGTTCGCCGCGAATCCGGCATGCGCCGCAAACCTGTAGGAGCCAGGCTTGCCGGCGATTGGGGGCAACGCGGTGTCACTGACTCACCGCCCCGCAAATCCCCGACCGGCAACCCTGCCCCTCACGACGCCTTGGCCTCCCGCAACAACTGCTGGATCACCTGCTCCTGCGCCTCGTAACTGCCCTCGCCAAAGTGGCTGTAGCGCACCTGCCCGCGGGCGTCGATAAAGTAGTGGGCCGGCCAGTACTGGTTGTCGAAGGCGCGCCAGATCGCGTAGTCATTGTCGATGGCCACCGGGTAACCGATATCCAGCTTGCGCACCTGGGCCTTGACGTTGTCGATGACCTTTTCGAAGGCGTACTCCGGGGTGTGCACACCGATCACCACCAGCCCGTCCTTGGCGTACTTTTTCGCCCAGGCATTCACATAGGGCAGGCTGTGCTGGCAGTTGATGCAGTCGTAGGTCCAGAAGTCCACCAGCACCACCTTGCCGCGCAGGGCCTCGGCGTCCAGCGGCGGTGAGTTCAGCCATTGCACCGCGCCACTCAACGAAGGCATCGGGCCCTTGCTCGGCAGCGTCTCGACGGGCGCCGCGCCAGCCTTGTCGATCAGGTAGTCCAGGGCCTTGGGCACGCTCTTCAGCAGGCCTTGCTCGAGGGACGCGCCGCCTTGCGATGAAGTGCTGGCCAACAGACGGTCGTCCACCCCGCTGCCGATCGCCACGACCGCCAGCAACACCAGGTAACCGGCGGCGCGGCGCAACCAGGCGGTGGCCGGCAGGGATGGCTTGAGCCGGTTGACCAGCCCTCTTCCAGCGAAGATCAGCAGCCCCAGGGACAAGGCACTGCCCAGGCCGTAGGTCAGCAGCAACAGGCTGGTCTGGGCGCTGGCCCCCTGCAGCATGGCGCCGGTCAGGATCACCCCGAGAATCGGCCCGGCACAGGGCGCCCAGAGCAAGCCGGTGGCCACCCCGAGCAACAGCGCCGCCAAGGGCCCGGAGAACTTGCGCGCCCGGTCGAGGCGCAGGCCATCCAGGCGATTGCCCAGGCTGACCCAGGGCCGCGCCAGCCAGTTGCCGAAGCGGGCAAAGATCAGCGACAAGGCGAACAGCCCCAGCACGACCAGCGCCAGCTGGCGCCCGATACCGTTGGCACGGACGATCCAGTCGCTGCTGACCACCGCCAGGCTCGACACCAGGGCAAAGGTCAGCGCCATGCCACCCAGGGTCAGCAGCAGCGAGCCGCGCGAGCGGTCGGCCCGGGCGAACAGGAACGGCACCACCGGAAGAATGCAGGGGCTGAGGATGGTCAGGACCCCGCCGAGAAACGCTATGAGCAACATGGCATCACCTGTGATCGGTCAATGTCCGCCCGCCATCGGCGGCGGGCGTATCCAGGGGTGGCAGGCCCGGTTCAGGCCTGGTGGTCGGCGCGCATCCCTTGTGGGGTGCGCTCGTAGCCGCCTTCGGCCAGCCAGCTGTGCGTCTGCAAGGTGCCGGCTTTCAAGGTGCTCGCTTTCAAGGTGGCCGCCTTCAAGGGGTTGGCACTTGAGAGCGGGCTGAGCTGGAAGCAGGTCGCACAGGATGAGTCGGCGGCGCTGGCATCCACGGCCACGCCGGCCAGGGTCAAGGTCAGGGCAAGCAGGGAGCTTTTCAGGGCGTTCATGGGCGAATCCTCATGGCGAACAGGGTGATAGGACAGGGAGTGTGTTCAGTTGCCGTCGTTACAGTTGTTGGCGAACTTGCGGTAATCCAGGGCCTGGGTGCGGCCCTGGGAATCGAGGTAGGTCATGCGGGCATTGACCACGCCGCAGCTCGGCTCGGCGTCTTCGGTCATCGACAGGACCTTCTGGATATCCAGCTGGGTGCCGTAGCTGTAGGTCTGGGCCTGCACGGTGCTTTCGGCGCGGGCCGACAGGGTGCAGATGTTCAGGGCGGCGAACAGGCAGGCGGCGTAGAGGGCGGTGCGTTTCATGGTGGTTTCCTCGGGCGACAATGGGTTTTGGCTGCGAGGCGAGTGGCTGTGCCTCGATGGAGCCCATTGAATGCGCGGGAGGTATCGCGCTTGTGTCGGCGAACCACCCTTGCGGTCTCCCTGCGTATCCACGCCGCCGGGGGATACAGAGCGATACAAAAGCGCCGGAAAAACCTTGTTTTGCATCGCCGTGTGTTCAACCAGGCGCCAGATACACTGCAATACAAAAGCCCGCAGGCAGGCCCGCCCGGGCCCTATAAACTAGGCAGCACGACCCTATACAGAGGCAGCCCCATGGATCATGTCGATCACGTATTGATAGTCGATGACGACCGCGAAATCAGAGAGCTGGTAGGCAACTACCTGAAAAAGAACGGCCTGCGCACCACGGTCGTGGCTGACGGCCGGCAGATGCGCAGCTTCCTGGAAACCACCCCGGTGGACCTGATCGTGCTCGACATCATGCTGCCCGGCGACGATGGCCTGCTGCTGTGCCGCGAGCTGCGCGCCGGCAAGCACAAGGCCACGCCGGTGCTGATGCTCACCGCGCGCAACGACGAGACCGACCGCATCATCGGCCTGGAGATGGGCGCCGACGATTACCTGGTCAAGCCGTTCGCCGCCCGCGAACTGCTGGCGCGAATCAATGCCGTGCTGCGCCGCACGCGCATGCTGCCGCCGAACCTGGTGGTCACCGAGAGCGGCCGCCTGCTGGGCTTCGGCCGCTGGCGCCTGGACACCACCGCGCGCCACCTGCTGGACCAGGACGGCACCATGGTCGCCCTGAGCGGCGCCGAATACCGCTTGCTGCGGGTGTTCCTCGACCACCCGCAACGGGTGCTCAACCGCGACCAGTTGCTCAACCTGACCCAGGGCCGCGACGCCGACCTGTTCGACCGTTCCATCGACCTGCTGGTCAGCCGCCTGCGCCAGCGCCTGCTGGACGACGCCCGCGAACCGGCCTACATCAAGACCGTGCGCAGCGAGGGCTATGTGTTCTCGCTGCCGGTGGAGATCCTCGAGGCCGCGTCATGAAGCTGGCGCTGCACTGGCCGCGCACCCTCGCCTCGCGGTTGTCGCTGATCTTCCTGATCGGCCTGGCGCTGGCCCAGGGCCTGTCGTTCGCCGCGCAGTCCTACGAGCGCTACCAGAGCGCCAAGATGACCATGCTCGGCAACCTGGAGAGCGACGTCTCGACCTCCATCGCCATCCTCGACCGCCTGCCCGCCGCCGAGCGCCCCGCCTGGCTGCAACGCCTGCAACGGCGCAACTATGGCTACCTGCTCAGCGCCGGTGAACCCGGCCAGCCCCTGGACGGCGAGGATGTACCGGTCTCGGTGTACTCGATCAAGAACGCCCTCGGCCGCGACTACGACCTGGCGTTCAACAACATTCCCGGGCCGCGCCAGCACTACCAGGCCCACCTGCGCCTGGCCGACGGCAGCCCGGTGACCATCGACGTGCGCCCGGCGCTGACACCGATGTCGCCCTGGCTGCCGGCGGTGCTGTTGGGGCAGTTGCTGGTGTTGATCCTCTGCGCCTGGCTGGCGGTGCGCATCGCCGTGCGCCCGCTGACCCGGCTGGCCCAGGCGGTGGACAGCCTCGACCCCAACACCCACGGCGTACACCTGGACGAAAAGGGCCCGATCGAAGTGGTGCACGCGGCCAAGGCCTTCAATGCCCTGCAGGCGCGAATCGGCGCCTACCTCAAGGAGCGCATGCAACTCTTGGCGGCGATCTCCCACGACCTGCAGACGCCGATCACCCGCATGAAACTGCGCGCCGAGTTCATGGACGAGTCCGCCGAGAAGGACAAACTGTGGAACGACCTGAGTGAAATGGAGCACCTGGTGCGCGAAGGCGTGGCCTATGCCCGCAGCATCCATGGCGCCACCGAGGCCAGTTGCCGCATCGACCTGGACGCGTTTCTCGACAGCCTGGTGTTCGACTACCAGGACACCGGCCAGGACGTCGAGCTGACAGGCAAGAATGGCGCGCTGATCGACACCCGCCCCCACGCCCTGCGCCGGGTCCTGGTGAACCTGGTGGACAACGCGCTGAAGTTCTCCGGCGCGGCGCGGATCGAGGTCCAGGCACAGGCCGGCGATCGCCTGTCGGTCAAGGTCCTGGACCGTGGCCCGGGGATCAGCGAAGAACAGCTGGCCGAAGTACTCAAGCCGTTCTATCGGGTGGAAAGCTCGCGCAACCGCGACACCGGCGGCACCGGCCTGGGCCTGGCCATCGCCCAGCAACTGGCGGTGGCCCTGGGCGGCTCGCTGCGCCTGAGCAATCGCGAAGGGGGCGGCCTGTGCGCCGAGCTGATCCTGGTCAGCAGCAAAGCCAGTCTCTGAACACTTTGCTACACAGGCATACATAACCGCCCTTTGCCGACACAGCCGATATACACGGCCTTGCAAGACTCCTGGGACACGCCGCGACAGCGGCGCCCAACCTCAAGGAGCCTCTCATGCCCACTCAATCCCTTCCCTCGCGTTTCCACGGCTGGCGGCTGTTCAGCCTGCTGGCCGCCGCCGTGCTGCTGATGACCGCACTGATCCTGCTGCTCGAGCCGGACCTGGTCGAGGCCACCCGCAGCGCCATCCGTGCCACCGCGCGTTCGTCCTTCGTGCTGTTTCTGCTGGCCTTTACTGCCTCGGCATTCGCCGTGCTGCTGCCCTCGCCGCTGAGTCAGGCGCTGGTACGCGAACGCCGCTTCATCGGCCTGGCGTTCGCCTTCTCGCACCTGGTGCACGCGCTGCTGATCTACAGCTACGGACAACTGAACCCGGAGTTCTGGCCCGGCCGCAGCACCCTGGGCAACCTGCCCGGGTCCGTGGGCTACCTGTTTATCCTGCTGCTGACCCTGACCTCGTTCAAAGGCCCGGCCGCGCTGCTCAGCCGTGTCGCCTGGAAACGCCTGCACACCACCGGCATGTGGGTGATCGCCGCGATATTCGCTTTCTCCAATTTCAAACGCATTCCGCTGAGCGCCTGGTACCTGCTGCCCTTCGCCATCACCTGCTCGGCCATGACGATCAACCTGCTGGGCAAGCTGGCCCAGGCCAACAAACGCCGGCAACGCCAGGCCCTGAGCCCACGCTGAATTCAACCACCCTGTAGCCGCTGCCGCAGGCTGCGATCGACGCCGCAGACGGCGCCGCTTTTGTAATGCCCCCACTTTGCACAGGAGATCCACCCCATGATCCTCACGCTTTCATCCGCCCTCGACGGGCTGCAACGCCAGCTCAATCGCGTCTCCCCCTGGGTCGCGCTCCTCAGCCTGCGCCTGCTGCTGGCCTGGGAGTTCTTCGAGTCGGGCCGGGAAAAATGGCAGGGTGAAAACTGGTTCCAGGAGATCCAGTCCGCCTTCCCGTTTCCCTTCGACCAGCTGCCGGCGAGCCTGAACTGGCAGCTGTCGATGTGGGCCGAGCTGCTGTGCGCCCTGGCGCTGCTGCTGGGCCTGGGCACCCGCTTCGCCGCACTGGTGCTGATTGTGGTCACAGTCGTCGCTACCGCCGCCGTGCACTGGCCGGCCGACTGGTCGACCCTGAGCGAGCTGGCCCAGGGTTACGCCATCAGCAACAAGGGCCACGGCAACTTCAAGTTGCCGGTGATCTACCTGGCGGCGCTGCTGCCGCTGCTGTTCCAGGGCCCAGGCAAGCTCAGCCTGGATGCATGGATCGGGCGCCTGCGCCACAGGCGCTGATACCCCGGGGACAAAAAAAGCCGCAGCGTGAGCTGCGGCTTTGGCGTTTCTACGGGGGAAAGTCGATAACAGGCCCATCTCCCTGTAGCCGCTGGCGCAGCCTGCGCTCGGCGGCGTAGCCGTCGTAAAACCGGCTATCCCGTTCGGTCTGATACACCGCGCTGCCTGGGTTTGCGGCCGCTGCGCAGCCGAGCGCAGGCTGCGCCAGCGGCTACATAGGGCCAATAACGCCTTGGTTGTGCAGCTGTCGCAGCAGGCTTTGACCAGTTGATCGGGCGCCTGCGCCACAGGCGCTGATGCCCCGGGGACAAAAAAAAGCCGCAGCGTGAGCTGCAGCTTTGGTGTTTCTGCAGGGTGGAAGTTCGATAACAGACACATCTCCCTGTAGCCGCTGGCGCAGCCTGCGATCGGCGGCGCAGCCGTCGTAAAACCGGTGATCGCGTTCGATCTGATACACCGCGTTGCCTGGGTTTGCGGCCGCTGCGCAGCCGATCGCAGGCTGCGCCAGCGGCTACACAGGGCCGATAACGCCTTGGTTGTGCAGCTGTCGCAGCAGGCTCAGCCAGTTGATCGGGCACCTGCGCCACAGGCGCTGATGTCCCGGGGCAAAAAAGCCGCAGCGTGAGCTGCGGCTTTGGCGTTTCTACGGGGGAAATTCGATAACAGGCCCATCTCCCTGTAGCCGCTGGCGCAGCCTGCGATCGGCGGCGCAGCCGTCGTAAAACCGATGATCGCGTTCGGTCTGATACACCGCGCTGCCTGGGTTTGCGGCCGCTGCGCAGCCGGGCGCAGGCTACGCCAGCGGCTACACAGGGCAAATAACGCCTTGGTTGTGCAGCTGTTGCAGCAGACTCTGGCCATTGGCGAGAAAGGTGTCGAGGTCGTCGATGCCCGCTTCCAGGGCCAGGCCTTGCAACTGGTCGCGGCCGTGGAGTTGGGGAAAGGCCTCGATACGCTCCAGCAGGCGCCAGGCCAGCGGGCTGAGCTCGGAGAAATGCACCCGGTAATCGGCGTCGCGGCGGATCAGCAGCAAGGTCGGTGCTGCCCCGGGCTCCCTGGGACGCCAGGCCGGCCCCAGGCGCTGCACCGGCCAGGCGTAGGCCAGCGGCCAGGCCAGGGGCGACAGGCGCAAGGGCTGACTCAGCAGCCGCTCCGGGTCGCTGGCTGGCAGCGGCTCAGCCTCGGCCTGTTGCAGGGCCATTTCGATCCACTCGTAATGGCTCAGCTCGAGCATAAAGGCTGGCCAGCTGGCGTCCTGCAAAGCGACGGGCGTGGAAGCCATCCAGGCCACGAACTCGCCGGCGATCTCGCCGAATTTCGGCGTGGCGCAACGGTGCTCGCGCAGGAACACCCGCAGCAGCCGGCGCCAGTCCGCCTCGCCGAGTATCGAGCGCAACACCGGGAAGGTATTGCCAAGCAACGACAACAGGTTGTCGAACACCAGCTCGCGGTAAATCTCCACCCGCGCGCGATCCATCCCGGCGGGCGGCGCGCGGTGCTCGGGATCGCGCAGGTAGGCGGTCAGGGCCTGTTGCTCGGCGTCGAGGACAATCAGCGGCTTATCCATGGGCCAGCCTCCCCTGAGCCTGGCAGGCATCGGCCTGCAACCGGCGGATGCTGTCCAGTTCGCCCAGCAGCTCGGCGAATGGCGGGAAGTTGAAGTCCCGTTCCAGCAGGGTCGGTTGCACGCCAAACAGCTGGTAGGCGCGCGCCAGCAAGTCCCAGACCACCGGTTTGACCGGCGCGCCATGGGTGTCGATCTTCAGGCTGGCGGACTGGTCGTAGTGCCCGGCCACATGCATCGCCACCACCCGCTCCGGCGGCAGGCCGGCGAGAAAGGCCTGGGGTTCGAAGCCGTGGTTCACCGAGTTGACGTAGAGGTTGTTGACGTCCAGCAACAGGTCGCAATCGGCTTCGGCCAGCACCGCGTTGGTGAAGGCCAGCTCGTCCATGTCCTGGCGTGGCGCGGCGTAGTACGAGACGTTCTCCACCGCCAGTCGCCGGCCCAGCACATCCTGGGCCTGGCGAATGCGCGCCGCGACATGGCGCACCGCCTCTTCGGTGAACGGCAGCGGCAGCAGGTCGTAGAGGTGCCCGTCGTCGCCGCAGTAGCTCAGGTGTTCGCTGTACAGCGGCACCTTGAAGCGCTCGAGGAACTGCCGGACTTCCCGCAGGAACCCCAGGTCCAGCGGCGCCGGGCCACCGAGGGACAACGACAGCCCGTGGCAGCTCAACGGGTAACGCTCGGCCAGGGCGCGCAACGCGGCGCCATGGGCACCGCCGAGGCCGATCCAGTTTTCCGGCGCCAGCTCCAGAAAATCAAAAGCGCCCGCAGGCGCCGTATTCAATGCGTCGAGCAAGGCACGACGCAAGCCAAGCCCCGCGGCTGCCGAAACGGGCAGCCGTGGGGCTTGGGCGGATGATGGGATGTTGCAGGGTGGTATTGAGGGAGGCATGGGTCCGTCTCCTGGTTGCCCCGGAAAAAAACGGGGGGCACCTGAGTGCCCCCCGCCACCGTCGATCAGGACTCGATCGCCGCACCGCATTTGCCTTCGCCACATTTGCCTTCGGCCGAACCGGCCTTGGCCGCCAGGTACTGCTTGGCTTCGCTCAGGCTGATGGCGCCATCGTGGTTGGCGTCGATCTTGTCGAACTCGGCGGCGCGCTCGGGGGCGGCGGCGATGAACTCCTCGCGGGAGACCTTGCCGTCGTGGTTAGTGTCGGTCTTGGCGAACTTGTCTTCGCCGCACTTGCCTTCGGTGGAGGTCTTGACCCCGTCGGCCGCGGCCAGGGTGTAGCCCTGGGACAGCTCGGTCATGCTCAGCGCCGAAGCGGCGGTGGACAGGCCCAGGCCGCCGACCAGTGCCAGGCCGAGCGCGACGTTGGAAACGTTGGAGAGTTTGAACATGCTGATACCCCTTCGATGGATTGATTAACGGTTCCCGCCACCGACACCGAGAAGCTCGGTGCTGGCGGGTGGACGTAGTTAATCCTCGGGGTGTATCCAGGTTGTGTGCGCAACCGGCGCCAGGACAAGCAGGTGTATCAGCGCCGGGCCGATACACACTTCGATACAAGACCGTCGGCCAATTGAGCGCTGACTCAACTGGCCGAAGTGCAACGCGGGATGTCCTGCAGCGAACGGTAGACCGGCAGGCCCAGGCGCTCGCCCATCGCGACCAGGGCATCGGCACTGGCGCAGGCGCCGCCGATGCGCAGCAGCGCGTCGCAACGCTGCAACTGCTGTTGCGCACGCTCCTGGAACCCGGCGCCTGGCTCGCCGGCAGCGCTCGAATCCTCCGCCGCCAGCCCCAGCCACTGGCCGAATACGGGGCTGTGCCCGGCCTCGAACAGCCGCGCGGCACAGTCATCCAGGCTGGCGACCTGCTGCGCCAGCGCCGCTGGATCTTCTGCCCCCGAATACCGGGGCGCGGCCACCAGGATCGTCAGGCGGCGCGGCGGCATCAGGCGCAGCTCCAGGTATTGCAGGAGCATGATGGTCTTGCCGTCGACGATCTCGCCGCTGCGCACCATGTCCAGCGCCTGCTGGTAACCCAGCTCCAGCACCTCGATGTCCTCGCCCTCTTCTTCCAGGCCGCCACCGTCGCCGATACGGTCGTCGGGGGAATACTCGCCGATGAAAAAGTGCAGGCGCTCGGTGACCGAGCCGGGGCTCATGAAGGCTTCATAGACCTTCTCCACCGCGCCGACGCGGTAGCCGGTTTCCTCTTCGGCTTCCAGGCGGATGCGTGCTTCCGGGCTGGCATTGTCCAGCAGGCCGGCGGCGGTCTCGATCAGGTAGCCGCTGTGGTCGTTGACGTAGGTCGGCATGCGGAACTGGCGGATCAGCAGCACCGTGCGCCGCTCGCGGTTGTACAGCAGGATGGTCGCGCCATTGCCGCGGTCGTAGACCTCGCGGGTCTGCGCCTGCCAGCTGCCGTCGCGGCGTTGCAGGTCGAAGCTGTATTTCTTCAGCAAATACCAGTTGTCGGAGAGCATCTCCTCGGCGGTGATGCGCACGGGTGCGGCTTGCATGGTCTTCCCCCTTGGCAATTCGGTGTCGTTCAACTCGTCACTGATGGGCGCCGATCGAGCGCCAGGCGGCCTCGGCCAGTTCCTGGCGATAGGTGCTCGGGCTGCTCTGGACCCGGCCGGACAACCAGGCGCGGCAGTAGTTTTCCGCCTGCCCGACGATCAGCGACGGCAGCAGTTCGGCGGGTATCCGCGGTAATTCATCGGCCCGGGTGTGGGCCGTCAGCCACTCGCGCAATTGGCGGTTGCGCGCCTTGTTGCGGCTGGCCAGCTCTTCGGCGAACGGGCCCTTGGCGACCGCATACCGCGCCTGGAACTGGAACCGCGCCCATTCGGGCTGGGCGTCGACCCAATCCACATAGCTGTGCACCAGCGCCTGCACACCCTGCTCCAGGGTCTGGGCGTCGCTCATGTAGCGCTCGCGCAGGCCGGCCTGATCGTCCAGCGCGGCGAAAAACAGCGCGGCCACCAGCCCTTCCTTGTTGCCGAAGTGGTGATAGATCGCGCCGACGCTGGTATCGCAGGCCGCGCGAATCATTTCGATGGTGGTGGCTTCGATGCCCTGTTCGTTAAAGCACGCCAGGGCTCGGCGCAGGATGTCGCGTTTGAGTTCGGCCCTGCGGCCGGGGTAGCAGCGTTCAAGCAGATCGATCGTGTCCATTGCCCATCACAAAACCAAGGTCCAGGGAACAAGGCGCGCACGCCTCAGTGAATGGTGGCGCCAGCTTGACATATTTCGCGAAAGCCGAATATTGTTCTTTTACAGAATATTATTCTTTAAACCCAAAAATAATCCGCTACGAGGCATTACCATGAGTCAGGTTCTCAGCATGTTCAGCGCCGCAGGTCCGGAAAAGTTCAGTCAGATGGCCTGCCAGATGGCCCCTTACTTCAGCACCATCAACCCGTTGATCGCCGAGCTGAGCGCGGGACGTTCGGTGGTGCGGGTGCCGTTTCGCAAAGAGATCACCAACCACCTGGGCACGGTGCACGCCATCGCCCTGTGCAACGCCGCCGAACTGGCGGCCGGGGTGATGACCGATGTGTCGATCCCGGCCGGCGCGCGCTGGATTCCCAAGGGCATGACCGTGGAATACCTGGCCAAGGCCAAGACTTCGGTGCGCGCGGTGGCCGATGGCGGCGCGGTGGACTGGAGCAGCAGCGGCGACAAGATTGTCGCGGTGGAAATCTACGATGAGGAAGACCTCAAGGTCTTCAGCGCGCGCATCACCATGAACGTGAAAACCGCCTGACCCAGAAACGACAACGCCCCTCACAGGAGGGGCGTTGGCGATGACGCAGTAAGCTCGCTTACACCTGGATCAGGTTGGCGATCTTCACGTCCGGATCGACATCGGCTTCGTAGTCGACGCCGTCGATCTCGAAGCCGAACAGGCGCAGGAATTCCTGCTTGTAGCCGGTGAAGTCGGTCATCTGGTAGAGGTTTTCGCTGGTGACTTCATCCCACAGCTGCTTCACGCGGTCCTGGACGGCCGGTTCCAGTTCCTTGTAGTCGGCACGCAGGCGGCCTTCCTGGTCGATGATCGGGTTCGGGTTGTACAGGCTGTCCTTGTACAGACCGTAGACCTGCTCGATGCAACCTTCGTGACTGCCCTGCTCTTTCATGACCTTGAACAGCAGCGACAGGTACAGCGGCATGATCGGGATCGCCGAGCTGGCCTGGGTCACCACGGCCTTGAGCACCGATACCCGCGCGTCGCCGCCCAGGTCCGACAGTTCCTTGCGGATGCCGATGACTTTCTGGTCCAGGTCCTTCTTGGCTTCGCCGATGGAACCGTTCCAGTAGATGTCGTGGGTCAGCTTCTCGCCCAGGTAGGTGAAAGCGGTGGTCTTCGCGCCTTCGGCCAGTACGCCGGCTTCGTGCAGCGCGTCGATCCACATCTGCCAGTCTTCGCCGCCCATCACGGCGACGGTGCCGTCGATTTCTTCCTGGGTGGCTGGCTGCAGGGTGGTTTCTTTAACGATTTCCTTGTCGGTGTCGACACCGCGCAGGGTCACCGATTTGCCCAGCGGCTTGAGAGTCGAGCTCAGGACTTCGCCGGTTTTCGGGTGGGTGCGACGCGGAGCGGCCAGGCTGTAGACCACCAGGTCGATCTTGCCCAGGTCGCGCTTGATGGTTTCGATGGTCTGGCGCTTCACTTCGTCGGAGAAGGCGTCGCCGTTGATGCTCTTGGCGTACAGGCCTTTTTCTTCGGCGAACTTGTGGAAAGCCGCGGTGTTGTACCAGCCGGCGGTGCCGAGCTTGCCGTCAACGCTGCCGCGCTCGAAGAACACACCCAGGGTGTTGGCGCCGCAACCGAAGGCGGCGGTGATACGTGCGGCCAGGCCGTAGCCGGTGGAAGCGCCGAGCACCAGTACGTTCTTTGGCCCAGCGTCGATGGTGCCTTGTTCGGTGACGTAGTCGATCTGTTGCTTGACGTTGGCTTCGCAACCGACCGGGTGGGTCGTCACACAGATAAAGCCGCGAACGCGGGGTTTGATGACCATACACAATCTCCCAATTTCAATATGCCAAGAGCCAATACGGGCTGCAGCAGCGTCACTTGTTCAAGTCGTAGACGCTCGGAACGTCCTCGCGTCACGCCTTGGGTTTTCAATGAGTGCAGATTTGCCCGCCAGCATAAGTTCATTCCGGGGTTTGGGCCAGAAAACGCTGAGATTGCTCCATGGCCTGTACGGCGTGGGAAAAGCGGCGGTCATTTGTTCAAACGATGGGCATCGTAGGCGTCCAGGGCCTGATAGGCGGTGTAGGTCGCCTGCGCCGCGACCAGGCCGGCCAGGCCAAAGGTGGGCACCAGGCCGAACCGGCCAAAGCCCTGGGGAATAGGAATGGCCTTGGCGATGGCATCCGCCAGCACCTCCCCCGCCACTGTGGTTGGGGCCATGCCGTGACCGCCGAACCCCACGGCATGCCACACGCCGTTGTCGTCCCGGCCGATCTGCGCCATCTGCTGGCGGCCGTAGCTCATCAGCCCGCCCCAGGCATACTCGATCTCGACGTCGGCCAGTTGCGGGTAGACCGTGACCAGATCGGCTTTGAGCAAGCCGGCGATCGCCTGCGGGCCACGGTTGAGGATGGAAATGCGCCCGCCCCAGAGGATCCGGCTGTCCGCCAACGGACGGTAATAGTCGAAGGCAAAGCGGGTGTCGTAAATGGCCGACTCGCAGTTGATCGAATCCTTCAGGGCCTCACCCAGGGGCTCGGTCGCCACCACATAGGTGGCAATCGGCAGCGTCGCCCGCTCCACCGGGCGGTACAGCCCGCGGGCATACCCACCCGCGGCGAACACCACCTGCTCGGCCAGCACCTCGCCGCCCGCGGTCTTGACCAGGTACTTGCCGCCCTGCCGCTCGATCGCCAGGGCCGCGGAGTGTTCGTGGATATCGATGCCGTAGCCGGCGACAGCCGCCGCCACGCCATACACATACTTGAGCGGGTGGAAGTGAAAGGCGTTGCTCTCGAACAAGGCGCCGAAGTAGCGCTCGGTCTTGAGCTTTTCCCGCAACTCGCCCGGCGGCACGTACTGCCAGTCGACGCCATAGACCTCCTTCATCAACTGCCGGGGTTTTTCCAGGCGCGCCGGGTCGTTGAACCAGTTGGCCAGCAGCACGCCCCTGTCGGTCAGGTCGCACTGGATGCCGTATTGCCGGACGCGCTGGCGGATCAGGTCGACCGCGTCGATGGTCAGCCGGTAGAGCCGCCGCGCTTCCTCGCGGCCCAGGGTCTTGAGCAGCTCGGCATTGCCCAGGCAGTAGCCGCCGAACACAAAGCCGCCATTGCGCCCCGAGGCGCCGTGCCCGACGGTGTGGGATTCGAGGATCACCACATCCTTGACGCCACGTTCGGCCAAACCCAGCGCCGTGGAAAGCCCGGCCAGCCCGCCGCCCAGAATGCACACCCGTGTCTCCACCCGGCCGCCGAGCGCCGGATAGGCGGTCTTCTCGACCGTGGCTTCGTAATAACTTTCGAGAAAATCCTGACTCATCACTTGGCTCCGACCTGGGTCATGCGCACAGGAAGACCCACCTTCTCATTCATCGCCGATTCCGCTGGCAGATCACATTCGGACTTGCTGCGAATCATTGAAAAGCTCATGTCATCGAACCGGACGAACCTGGAGCCACTGATGACCTTGTGCACCAGCCAGATCACCAGGAACAGCACCAGGCCAATGTAGGTGGCGGTCAGCCCGGCCCAATCGATCGAGTCGCCGAGCAGGGCCTGATAGTTCTGCCCCAGGGTGACGCACAGGCACAGGACAAAGGCGAAAATCGGCCCGAACGGAAAGAACCGCGACACATAGGGCAGATTGCCCAGGTCGTTGCCCTGGCGCACATAGCCGCGGCGAAACCGGTAGTGGCTGACCGCAATGCCCAGCCAGGCGATAAAGCCGAGCATGCCCGAGGTGTTGAGCAGCCAGTTGTAGATCTGCCCCGGGCTGAAGATGAAGGTCAAGAAGCACAGGGCCGCCACCGTGGCGGTGGCCAGCAGCGCCCACCGCGGGGTGCCGGATGCGCTCAAACGGGCGAAGATCGCCGGCGCCTTGCCTTCCAGGGCCAGGCTGTAGAGCATCCGCGAGGAGGCATACATGCCGGAGTTTCCGGCGGACAGCACCGAGGTCAGGATCACCGCGTTCATCACCGCGGCCGCACCGAGCATGTCGGCCCGTTCGAAGATCAGGGTAAAGGGGCTGACACGGATATCGGACACCCCATTCCTCAACAGGCTCGGGTCGTTGTACGGAATCAACAGGCCGATGATCAGGATGGTCAGCACGTAGAACAGCAGGATCCGCCAGAAGATCTGCCGCACCGCGCGCGGCACGTTTTTCCCGGGGTCCCGGGTCTCGCCGGCGGCGATACCGACGAACTCGGTGCCCTGGAACGAAAACCCCACGATCATCGCCACCCCGACCAGGGCCCCCAGGCCGCCGACAACAGGCGCATCGCCAATCAACCAGAGCCTGGGGCCGGCATTTTCGCCGCCGCTGAGAATGCCGAACAACATCAGAACGCCCACTGCGATAAACAGCAGGATAGTGATGACTTTAATCAGGGCGAACCAATATTCGGACTCACCGAACAAGCGCACCGAGGCCATATTGAGTGCGGTAATGATCAATAGAAAACCCGCACTCCAGATATACCCCGGCACATCCGGAAACCAATAAGCCATGATGATCTGCGCGGCCACCAGATCCACAGCAATGGTCACTGCCCAGGCATACCAGTAGTTCCAGCCCAGGGCGAAGCCGAAACTTTCATCGACATACTTGGAGGCATAAGTGGAAAACGAACCGGTGACCGGCATGCAGGACGCCAGTTCACCGAGGCTGGTCATCAGAAAGAACACCATGGCGCCAATGACCACAAAGGCCAGCAGCGCTCCGCCGGGGCCGGACTGGGCAATGGTCGAGCCCGAGGCGACGAACAGCCCGGTGCCGATGCTGCCGCCAATGGCGATCATGCTCAGGTGCCGGGGCGTCAGGGTTCGTTTCAGTCCGCCGGTGGTTTTCTCGCTGTGAAAATCGCCGGCCATGTCGCACGCACCCGGCACTTTTGTGGAGTCGGTCATGGATCACCTTTTTATTATATTTAAGCCACCGATGAGTTGACTCACGCGGTATGGCAGTGTCCCTGGATTGTTTTCCGCACTCACTAAAGCCCACAAAAATACCGCTGACAAATGATTTTCCCGCATCACATCAGTCGCTCAGGGAATACGCCTGCGGTTAAAAGTTTTAAAAAATCGACACACTAGCAAAGTGCTATCCGCCCATAGACCATAACTAAAAGCCTGTCAGGATTAGTTGGTTTTCACGGAGAAAAATAGAAGTTTCCTACACGCTAATAACTTGAACTAAAGAAAATACTCATCCAATAGCCAAGCCCGTTCCTGGCGCCCGGCAGGCCTTGATCCTTGACAGAAAGTGCAGGCCCGAATCGCCCCGCCCGCTAACGCTGCCAACCAACAAACCACTGCCCGAACACCCGGGCCGGCATGGGCGAGGAAAACAGCTGGCCCTGCCCCACGTCATAGCCCCGCGCTTGAAGAATGTCGCGCTGCGCGGCGTGTTCGATGCCCTCGGCGACCACCCGCAGGGACAGGCCCTTGCCGATGCCGATGACCGCTTCGCTCAAGGCGCGGCAGGTGGCGTCGTGCTCCAGTTCCTCGACGAAGCTCTGGTCCAGCTTCAGCTCGCTGATCGGCAAGCGCCGCAGATAGCCCAGGCTGGAATAGCCCGCGCCAAAGTCATCGATGGCCAGGCGCACGCCCAGGGTGTGCAGGTCCTGCAGGGTCTGCTCGGTGGTCGGGTTGCTGCACAGGAACACGCCCTCCGTGACCTCCACGCACAGGTCCGCCGGCTGCAGGCCGCAGCGCTGCAACTGGCGGGCGATCAGCGCCG
Organism: Pseudomonas sp. GW531-T4; assembly: GCF_017349615.1. Taxonomy (NCBI): domain Bacteria; kingdom Pseudomonadati; phylum Pseudomonadota; class Gammaproteobacteria; order Pseudomonadales; family Pseudomonadaceae; genus Pseudomonas; species Pseudomonas sp. GW531-T4. The sequence goes on along the minus strand of NZ_JACMZT010000036.1, from coordinate 35,971 downwards.
CCAGGTTGAAGTTATGGAAGTTGATCGGCGACAGGTTGACCGAGATGGACGGCACCCGGATTCCCGATCGGCGCCAGCGCGCCAGTTGCTCGCAGGCCTCGCACAGCACCCACTGGCTGAGGTAGTTGATCAACCCGCACTCCTCGGCCAGCGCGATGAATTGCGCGGGCGCGATAGTGCCCAGGCTCGGATGCTCCCAGCGCGCCAGCGCCTCGACCCCGACCAGGCCGTTGGTGCGCAAGTCGATCTGCGGTTGATAGACCAGGTGCAGGCCGTCGCTGGTCAGGGCCTGGCGCAGCGCCGTCTCCAGTTGCAGGCGCTGCTGGGCGAGCTGGTCCATCTCCTCGAGGAAAAACCTGAAACCGCCGCGCTCGGTACGCTTGGCCTGGTACATGGCGATATCGGCGCAGTGCAACAGGCTTTCCATGTCCTGGCCGTCGCTGGGGTACAGGCTGACACCGACGCTGGCCGAAGGAACCATGGCGGTCCCGGCAATATCGGCCGGGGCGCCCAGGGTCAGCATCAGGCGCTCGATAAAGGCCGTGACCCGGGCGGCATTCATCCGCGGCAGCACCAGCACGAACTCGTCGCCCGACAGCCGGCCGACGATGTCCGACTCGCGCAGCACGCTGCGCAGCCGTTGCGCCATGACCTTCAGCAGCTCATCGCCCGAGGCATGCCCCAGGGCATCGTTGACCTGCTTGAAGCGGTCCAGGTCGACATACAGCACCGCCAGCTCGCCCTGCTCCAGGGCGACCTCGGCGAGGCTGCGGTTGGCCTCGGCCAGCAGGGAACTGCGATTGGGCAAGCCGGTCAGGGCATCGGACAAGGCCATGCGCTGGATCGACTGGCGCGCCTCCTCGCGCTCCAGGGCCAGCATGCACAGGTAGGTCCCGGTCATGATCAGGTGGGCATGGGTGGTATCGGGCTTGCGGCTCTCCCTGAAGTACAGGGCAAAGGTCGCGCAGACCCTGCCGCCGCTGTTGCGCACCGGCATCGACCAGCAGGCCCGCACTCCGGCCTGCTGCGCCAGCCAGCGGTAATCGGCCCACAGCGGATCTGTGTCGATATCGCTGACCAGCACCGGCTCGCCGCGAAAGGCCGCGGTGCCGCAGGAGCCGGCGGCGGGCCCGATCGGCAGCCCCTCCATGGCCCTGGCGTAATCGGCCGGCAGGCCGGGGCTGGCCAGGTGATGCAGCAGCTCCTGTTCGTCCACGCGGAGTATCGAGACGACGACCTCCGGCGCCAGGCGCTCGATTTCCTGGCACAGCAGGGTCAACACGTTCTCCAGGGCCTGCTCTTGCAACAGAGCGCCGATGACCTTGTCCTGTAGCACTTCGGGCAGCCTTGAACGGGTGATGTCGGTGAACACGATGACGATGTTGCCGATCCGCCCCTTGGCGTCGAACACCGGCGCCGAGCAGACCTGCACCCACAGCCGCTGGCCGTTGCGCTTGCTGATCAGGCCGCAGGCTTCATGGGGCTGGCCACTGAGGATGCTCTCCAGATGCAGCTCGTCGGCCTGGGCCGCCCCCGGGGTATCGGCGACGAAGAACATCTGCGGCGAGCGCTCCAGCAATTCCTCGCGGGAATACCCGAGCAAGCGCACCAGCCCGTCGTTGATGTAGATCAGCCGGCCGTCGGCGTCGACGATGCAGGTGGCCGAGCTGCTGACGTTGACCGACATCGACAGCAAGCACTGCTCGATATCCTTGAGCCGCGTCTGGGTCACGTCCTTAAAAAAGGCGGCATAGAGAATGCGCCCCTGCAGGGTGATTTTCGAGATCGCCATCGCGCCCCAGCGTTCTTCGCCATCTTTGCGGGTGATGCACACATCGCGGCTGGTGCCGATGATCTTGTTGATGCCGGTTTCGCCGTCGTTCCGCGAGCGGATGGGGATCGGCACCAGCGTGCCGACCTCGCTGCCCAGCACCTCGTGCCGTTGACAGCCCCAGAAACGCTCGGCTGCCGCGTTGAAGAACACCACCTGGTTACGATCGTCGATGATCACCACCGCATCGTTGGCCTGTTCCAGGGTCTGCGCGAAAAAGTCCGCCGCCTCTTCTCCGGTCGTTGACCCGACGCTCATATCCATCGCCGCCACTGCATGCATGCCATCACGGTCATCGTCCCTGATCACGGTGAAGCGCCATCAAGAGCCCTCGAACTGGAGGGGGCCGGTCCTCGAAGCAGTACCCGGCACGGCTCAGCGAGGCTGAGAAACGCGCGTTTACCCGGGCGAGCAGGACATCAGGCCATAGGCGTGGACATGGATCTTCTAGGCCATCGACCTGAAATTAGAGAATAGCCGCGAAGTGACAGGGCCACGAAAAACCGTGCGAACGCCGCCAAACTTCGGCGTCCAGTCGCTACCGCGCCAGGAACATCGCCTGCATATGCAACGCGAAGGCGTCGGCTTGTCTGTGAGTGCGGTTCTGTGCATGGATGGATGTCCACCTCAAAACCCGCCTGTCAATGGAGCAGCTGGTCATTTCGGCTAATGGGCGAGTGAAAGCTCGTGGATGGCTGCTAGCATCCAGCAGTGACTCGATACTGGCACGCTCATATAGCGAGTGGGCGATTGCGGTAGTTGGAGCAAGCCATGCTCGCCGCCCCATCCATGCAACCCGTTTCGTCCTACTGTTCAAGCATCAAACTGCGCCAAACGATCACTGGCGGTTCAACAGGCACAACGTCCGGTTGCGGCTCTTGCTGTTCCTGCGACTCTGGCGAAGTCACTTCGGATAATGACTGCTCAAGCAGTAGAAGCTGCGCAGCCTCTGCGGCCGACTCATCGATAGGCGGCATCGTCATTTGAGCGTAACAACGACCTTGCCCTTGGCTCGCCCCTGCTCGACGTACTTCAACGCCTCTGCCGTTGATTCAAAGGTGAAGGAGCGATCGACCACAGGCTTGATGATTCCGGCCTCGATGAGCGCGGTGATTTGTTGCAGTTGGGCGCCATTGGCCCGCATGAACACGAACGCGTAGCTGACGTCCTGTTTGCGCGCCTTGCGCCGAATGCCCAGGCTCAGCAGGCGCATGACTTGCTTCAGTGGCCAGGACAACCCTTGCTCCTGAGCGAACTGCGCAGTGGGTGGCCCTGAGATGGAAATGAGCTGGCCACCGGGCTTGAGGACCTTGAGTGATTTCTCCAGCACGTCGGCGCCGAGGCTGTTCAACACCACGTCGTAGTCGTGCAAGACACTTTCGAAGTTCTGCTGTGTGTAGTCGATCACCAGGTCGGCCCCCAGCGCCTTCACCCATTCGACATTCGCACTGCTGGTGGTGGTTGCGACAAAGGCGCCGAGGTGTTTGGCGAGCTGGATGGCAAGGCTGCCGACACCGCCGGAACCGGCGTGGATCAACACTTTCTGGCCCTTTTTCAGTCGAGCGGTTTCGACCAGCACTTGCCAGGCGGTCAGGGCGACCAAGGGGATGGACGCGGCTTGCACCATGTTGATATTGGCGGGTTTCAGGGCAATCGCGTTTTCGTTCACGGCGATCAATTGGGCGAACGTCCCGATCCGCGCTTCGGGCGGGCGAGCGTACACTTCGTCTCCCGGCTTGAAGCGTTTCACTTGCGAGCCCACCTCAACCACCACGCCCGCCAGGTCATTGCCCAGGATCAACGGAAATGAATAGGGCAGGATCAGTTTGAATTCGCCGTTGCTGATCTTCGAGTCCAGCACGTTGACGCTACTGGCGTGTACCTCAATCAGGACGTCGTGGTCCCCTACCGCGGGAGCGGGCACTTCGCTAATGCGCCCGGTGTTCTTGCCATAGCGATCAATCAAAAATGCCTTCATCGTGGTGCGGCTCTTGTCGGTTGGAAGGAGGGTTTGCGAGTGCTTTTGCGGCGTTGCTACGCCGCGCGCTCAGGCATCGAGGAACGCCAGTGCCTTGGCCACAAAATCAATGTAGTGCTGGAAAATGCCACCGTGGCCGGCATCTTCATAAATAACCCATTGTGCGTTGGGGATACGGTTGGCCAGCGCAATCGAGTTAACGCTGGGCACCATGATGTCGTTGTCGCCGTTGACGATCAGCGTCGGTGTCCGCAGGCGCCCGAGGTCTTGGGGCGCCTGCTTGCCCCACGCGGTGATGGCTTTCAACTGCCGCAGAAAAGCGCTGGGCGTCGGGCCTTTGTCACGATTTTTTTTGCGTGCTTTCAGGCGCTGTAAATACTGCGAGGCAGATCGCCGGCCGTTGGGCGTTGAAGTAAAGAACAGGTAGAACTTGGGATCGCGCAGGGTCAGCAAGCCTTTGAGTATCAATGGCCACGACACCGAGCCGACCTTGTCGATACCGCTGCCGCCGGCCGGCCCGGTGCCGGTCAGAATCAAGCGGCGCACCACGCCCGGCGCCTTCAGGGCGATGTCCTGAGCGACAAAGCCGCCGAGCGAAAAACCGAGCACGTCAACAGTGTCGAGGCCCAGCGCACGTATCAGTTGAATGCCATCGTCAGCCATTTCACCGACCGTCAGTGGCGCGATTCCGCCAGAGCCGCCAATGCCGCGATAGTCGGTGGCAATGACGCGTCGGGTTTGTGCCAGGCCATCGATGATTGCGGGGTCGAAGTTGTCCAGCACCGCGCCCCAATGGTTGAACAGTACGAGGGGCACGCAGGTCCTGGGGCCGATGTCGCGATAGGCGAAGGGGATGCCGTTGACCGTGATCGACTGGTTCTGCGCCTCGACGTACGACGTCTGCGAACCCGCGGGGCTATTTGTATTCGTGGGGGTCATGTCTACTCCGAACAGAGGGCCGCATTCGATGCGGTGCCTTGGGCACCTGCATCGAATCCCGCACGAGTGTTCGCTACAAAGTGATCACCGTGGGGGCTGGTAGCGCTGGGCAACCGCAGACTGGCGGATTTGCTGCAACAGGCCCTGGCGCGCGGTCTGCAGGTCATCCCAGCGTTCCGCTTCGTGCAGGGGTGGGATTGTCACCGGTTCGCGACGATCAAAACCGACCAGTGCGGCATCCACCAGGTCGCCCACTTCCATGATTTCGGTCAAGGTGTTGATGTCGACGCCGGAGCGATCCCAGATCTCCGTGCGGGTAGCGGCCGGCAATACGGCCTGCACGTACACGCCCAGGGGCGAAAGTTCCAGGCTCAGGCCTTGGGAGAGGAACAGCACGAACGCCTTGGTCGCACCGTAGACCGACATGCCGAACTCCGGTGCCAGGCCCACCACCGAACCGATGTTAATGATCGCGCCTTCGCCTGCTTTGGCCAGGCGCGGGGCGATGGCGCTGGCGAGCCGCACCAGCGCCGTGGTGTTGAGGGCGACCAGTTGCGCAACGCTGTCGGTGCTTTGGTCGATGAAGTTACCGGACAGCGCGGCGCCGGCGTTATTGACGAGGATGCCGATACGGGTGTCGTCGCGCAGGCGGGCTTCGACGGTTGTCAGATCACCGAGTTGGGTCAGGTCCGCCGGAATGACATCGATGGCAATGTCGTGTTCGCTGCGCAACCGGGCTGCAAGTGCGCCCAGGCGTGCCTGGTCTCGGGCAACCAGTACGAGATCGTGGCCGCGTTGCGCGAAGCGTTCGGCGTAGACGGCGCCAATACCGGTGGAGGCGCCAGTGATGAGGACAGTAGAGCGGGTACTCATGGGGTCATCTCTCTTTCAGAGTGGGGGAAAACAAAAGAGCGCGGTCACTGATCGCTCAGCGTGCAGTGGCGCTCGATTCAGCCAGCGTCGGGTAGTCGATGTAGCCTGCCGCGCCGCCGCCATAAAGGGTGGCCGGATTGAAGGCGGACAACGGTGCGCCACGCTTGAGGCGCTCCACCAGATCCGGGTTGCCAATGAACGGGCGACCGAAGGCGATCAGATCGGCCTGGTCGTCGGCGAGGCGCGCAGTCGCCAGGTCCAGGTCATAGCCGTTGTTGGCGATGTAGGTGTTTTTGAAGCGTTGGCGCAGGGCGCCGAAATCGAATGGCGCCACGTCACGCGGGCCACCGGTCGCGCCTTCGACCACGTGCAGATAAACGACGCCGAGGGCGTTGAGTTGATCGACCACGTAATCGAATTGCGCCTGCGGGTCACTGCTGGAAACGCCATTGGCCGGCGACACTGGCGACAAGCGCACCCCGGTGCGGTCCGCGCCGACTTCATTGATGACGGCCGCCGTCACTTCGAGCAACAGACGCGCACGATTTTCGATCGAGCCGCCGTATGCATCGGTGCGCAGGTTGGCGCTGTCCTTGAGGAATTGATCCAGCAGATAGCCGTTCGCGCCATGAATCTCCACACCGTCGAACCCGGCGGCGATAGCGTTTGCCGCAGCCTGGCGGAAGTCGGAGACGATCCCCGGCAGTTCGCCAATGTCCAGTGCGCGTGGCTCGGAGGCATCTTCAAAACGGTTGTTGACGAACACTTTGGTGGCGGCGCGCAGCGCAGAAGGGGCCACGGGAGCGGCGCCGTTTTCTTGCAGATCAACATGCGACACACGGCCGACATGCCACAGTTGCAGGAAGATTTTTCCGCCCTTGGCGTGGACGGCATCGGTCACTTTGCGCCAGCCATCTATTTGTGCCTGCGTGTAGATCCCGGGGGTGTCCTGATAGCCCTGTCCTTGTTGGGAAATCTGCGTGGCTTCGCTGATCTGCAAGCCCGCGCTAGCGCGCTGGCTGTAATAGGTGGCCGCGAACTCACTTGGCACAAAGCCTTCGCCTGCGCGGTTGCGCGTCAACGGCGCGAGGACGACACGGTTCGACAGTGTGAGGGCGCCAAGCGTGTAAGGGGTGAACAGATTCTGGTCGGTCATCGGGAGTTTCTTCCGTGCCTGTTGATGGAGGTCGGTTATGCGTGCAATTAGGATGATGATCGAAATCTAAACTGTCAACAGTTTTGATTACGACCAACATCTATGTATCATTGGGCGCATGATTTCCCAGTGGACATGAGGTATTACACGTGAGAGTGACCAAGGCCCAGGCGCAGGCCAATCGGGAGCGCATCGTTGAGACAGCCTCTGAGCTGTTCCGTGAGCGCGGCTTTGATGGCGTCGGTGTGGCGGATCTCATGGCGGCTGCCGGCTTCACCCACGGAGGTTTCTACAAGCATTTCGGTTCGAAAGCCGACCTGATGGCCGAAGCCTCGGCCTGTAGCCTTTCCAAATCGCTGGCAAGTGCTGAAGCGCTCGATGTTCCGGGCTTCATCGACGTCTATGTGACGAGAGAACATCGGGACGGACGTGGCAGCGGTTGCACCATGGCCGCGCTGTGTGGCGACGCGGCGCGTCAATCGGACGACTTGAAAGCGACGTTTGCCGAAGGGATCGAACACACCCTGCAAACCCTCGGGGACAAATATCCGACAGGGACAGATGCCGCGCCGGGTGAAGGGAGAAGGAAAATGATCGCCCTGCTGTCTCGCGCTGTCGGCGCGCTTATGCTGTCGCGTGCCTGCCCGGATGATTCCGCGTTGGCGGACGAGATCCTTGAGGTATGCCGCGCTGAAATGTTTGCTTCGTTGCCGGTCGATGAAGGTGAGGCGGTGTAGGGTTCCAACGCCGTCACGGTCTTTCCTACTCTTCAAAGCTTCCTGTTTGTACGTCGCCACTGCGAACGTAGTGAGCAATCAGCACCCCGCCAGGCGTACTGGTCGAGTTCACCAACCTGAAGGCCGACGCCTGTGCATGATCGTCGAACAGGCGCTTGCCGCGTCCCAATACGATAGGAAAGATCATCAGCCGCAACTCATCCACCAACCCGGCCGCAAGCAGTTGGCGCACCAGCTCGGCACTGCCTTGGGTTAGCAGGTTGGCGCCGTCCTGCTGTTTGAGGGCCTGTATGGCGTCGGCAAGGTTTCCTTGCAGCGCATGGCTGTTGTGCCAATCAAGCGTATCGGGACTATGGGTGGCCACGTGCTTGGGCACGCGGTTGAACAGGTCGGCGATGGCGCTGTTGCTTGAACCGGCCTGTATGTGCGGCCAATACCCGGCGAATATGTCGTAGGTGCGCCGCCCCAGCAGCAAGTCGAACGTCTGCGAGAACAGGTCCTGTATGGCCCGGCCGAAGGCTTCGTCGGCGTAGGGCACGATCCAGCCACCGAAGCGGAATTCGCCGCTGGTGTCTTCTTCAGGCCCGCCGGGCGCTTGAATGACGTTATCCAGACTCATGAAAGCGGCAACGATAAGCTTGCGCATGGTCTTCTCCTGGTTCGTCTGCGTAAAAGTGCTCAGGCAGGGAGCGCCGACGATCATTGCGACCCCATCGGCTTCCTTCCCTGAAAGATAGTCGAACCAGACTCCGGGAAATCGACAGTGCGATACCAGGGTAACCACCATAAAAAACGCCGTTTCCCTGCCACCCAGAAACGGCGCCCTACCCAACATCCCCCTACCTGCTAAACCTGCAACACCTCCTCTTCCCTCAACCCCAACCCCACATCATCGATCACCGCCTTGCCCATCTCCGCCAGAAAGTGCGCAGCCCAGGCGTAACGTTCGCCCTGCTCTTCCATGGCAGCGTCCAGGGCGAGTTTCTTGGCGTAGTACAGCAGGGTCGAAGCATGTTCCAGGGCTTGGTGCAGAGGCACGTCGGCGTTGACACGAAACAGGGTTTGGTCGCCGTCGCCGCAAGGGCCGAAGGTGACGAAGCCGAGGGTTTTGACAGGGGGGGAGGTGCTCATAGCGCACCTCCTTTTGCTATTGGGAAGCAGAGGTGATTGAGCAAGAAAAGGAAGTGGGCAAAACCGCGATCTGCGGACGATTTGTCGGCGCACATGATTGAACTCCATATCGTTGCGCCTGTATCAAAGTCGGGCGACCAAACCCGGTCACTGCGTTTGCAGCGACGATCGAAGGCTAGCTCTGGACTCGATACGGGGCAACGACAAAGGCGTGGCAGTTTATGTCCGAACCTCGGGGCCTTAAAGGCCGCCTTTTTTTACATAGTTCCAACACACAACCATTGCTCCGCCGACCAACACCCCAGCCACGACCAACGCAATATTCACGATATGCAACAGGATCAGCTTGCGCTTTAGGGTCGATGGAAAAGCGTCCAAGTCCGCCTGACTAACTCCGCCGTGACGAAGATAAACTCCGGGAAATGTCATGATTCCCGCAATCGACGCCGTGAGCATGACTGTCCCCCACGGCCCGACGTGCATAAGAAACCTTCTTTGCTGTATTGCTTGGCAATTCTCAAGATGGCCCAACATTTCCTCCATACGTGAATACCCGACATACAGAAAAACGCCCATCAGGATAAAAGCGGCGGCAAGAATCCCGGCAAACAAAAAGGCCAATACCGTTGCCATCGTACTCAGCAAACTCACTTGTCAGCCTCGTAAATGATCTCACCCATGATTTCACCCCCCTTTTTCTCCGGCCTTCCCCGCAGCATAAGAGGTCACGCCGACAACGATTACCCCGCTCATAGAGGTTTCCTGAGCTATCGACCCAACAATGACGCTTCAACCCCAATAAAAATATCCAGATCATCAGGAATAGGTTCTTTGATCAAAACAGAGATCTGCTTAACGTGCTCCGCTGTTAATAACCACTCCCCGCTTGCCATTGCGTTGAGGCTTTTATGACCCAGTAGGGCTACGATCTGCTGCTCGAATTCAGGCGCCACGTCCAGCTCATATTTCAATGAGGTGTCGTTGAAACTGTCTGGCAAAAAGCCGGTGATACACAGATACATAAAACGCTCCTGTTTTTCTGTTGTTCTTCCAGGCTTGGCTGGCTGGCCTGCTCACCGGAAACAGTTCGTTCATTTCAAACGCTTGCAACAGTGCAGCGTTTTTTTTGGGCGAAATTTGGGCTTTAAAAATATTGGCTCGTTCACATTTTGGCGATTGTTTCTCCCGTTTTAAGCGGTTACGCCAATGAACAAATCCAAATCTGCTGGCAGAGATTCGCCAACAATCTTTGCAATCTGCTGTACCTGCATAGTGTTAAGTAGCCAATCGCCCTCGGGGCTGTTTTCCAAGTCTGCCCATTCAAGAGTATCCAGAACTTTTCGCTCAAACTCGTGAGGTACATTGAGCTCGTACTTCAGTGAGTCGTCTTCGTTATCGCCCGGCAAAAAACCGCTAATCCATAAAAACATGCTGATAGCCTCCCTATTTTGGGGTTGTTCTACCGGCTTTGGCAGGTTTGGTTTGTTCGCCTGTTTCAATCGCATCAGTGCGGGAGGTCTATCTCAAAAGCTAAAAATTCGTTTTTATCGAAAGCTTCAACGGTGTATCTCACGGTTCGACCTCACGGGCTTTAATCGTGCCCTCCCCCAACGCCTCAACCCCAATAAAAATATCAAGATCAAATGGTGACTGGTGTTCTGCCAGGTATCGCCCCAGCAGCGGCGCTATGCGATGACACCAATAAACAAATCGAGGTGATCGGGTAAGGACTCTTTGATGGCAGATGCTATCTGTCTGACCTGCTCCTTGGTTAGCGGTAGCTCGCCATCGGCTTCGACGGCCAAGCTCTGCCAACCCAATATTTCCATTACGGCCTGTTCAAACTTAGATGAGACTTTCAGCTTGTACTGCAATGAGTCGTCGTTAGCGTCGTCAGGCAGAAAACCAGTGATGCGCAAGTACATAAAACTCCTCTTCATTTGAGTGTGGTTCTTCCCTGCGCAGAGTACCCCACTCATAAACTTCCCTGAGCTATCGCCCCAACAGTGGCGCTACGCGACGACACCAATAAACAAATCAAGGTGATCGGGTAAGGACTCTTTGATGGCTGCGGCTATCTGACTGACCTGCTCCTTGGTTAGTGGCAACTCACCATCAGCCTCAGCGGCTAGGCTTTCCCAGCCCAAGATGTCCATTACCTTCTGTTCAAATTCTGGAGCAACATCCAGATCATATTTCAACGAGCTATCTGCAAAGCTGTCAGGTAAAAATCCAGTGATGTACAGATGCATAACGAGCCTCCAAGGCTATTTAGGTGTGGTTCTTCCAGGTTTTGCGGGTTTGGTCTGCTCGCCTGTCTCAGGGTTGAACTCGCCCAGATGCTTTCCTTGTTTGTCGTATATCTCCACCGCGCCATGCTGACTGTCCCACTCATAGATGCGTCCTTTTGAGTCTTTCCAGCGCGTGCGTTTTTTGCCGCCACCTCGAACACTGCTTTTTACCCTATCCCGTACTGCATCAGGAAAGGCGGCCAACCCTTTAGGCGCTATGTGATAGCTATGATCCCCCGGAACACTCAGCGAAATATAAATCGGCTGAATACCCGTGTTGGGAAACCAGATGATTGCGTCTTGGTAGTCAGGTGGATGCACTGGGTTGACCAGTATCTTATCGGCCTGCTCAGTGGGAGGAAAAACCCAGGTCCCGGGCTTCAACGAGGCGCCTTCCAAAGCAGGGATTCCTAGCACAGCGTTTGGATCAGTTGCCGGGGTCCATATGACCTCTACCCCATTTCCAATGTCCGCTACTAACTGATCGCCACGGTTCTTCGCTTCGATAACAGGCACCTTCTGCCACTCTGCCTTGGTCCCGGTATAGAACCCATACACGCTCACCGAGCCATCCGGCAGGTGTTTTACATTGACCCGTACACGGGTGTTCCCTTGGCTCAACTGCGCGTATTGCTCGGAGGTATAGAACGCACTGTCAGCTGACGTATTGTCAGGCAGCAGTAATGCCGCGAAACCCACAGCCGTGGAACCGGCCAAGGCCAAGGTGCCGCCAAGACGGGCTAACAGTCCCGAAGCACTACCCGAACCACCCACCCATTGCAGTGCTGTGCTGCCTGCAGTTATCGCAGAGTCGGTACCCAGTACCGCAAAGGTGCCGTACTGCTTCAGCGACTCAACAGGTACGAAGCCGCCAGGGTTACTGTGGTTTATCACCCCATTGGGCAAGGTGCAGGACTTGGCGAAGACACAGCCAACAGGACCGGGTTTTGCCTCTGGTTTGGCTGGCAGGTCTTTGTATTCGGCCCAGCGCTGTTCACCGAGATCGACAGGCTCTACGCCTGTATTGCGATAGCCCTTCGGGGCATTGGGTACATAGCCGCTCATCCGTGTCCGCTTCCGCATTGCCCATAAAAAAGCCTCCGGGAGGAGGCGAATAGTTGCAGTTGGCGGTTGGACGTTACCCCGAAGGGCGGCAGTTAGTAGTTAGGACGATTCTGAACTGAAGGCCTCAAAGGTCTCTTTGTGATGTGCGTTGCGTCTCTCTCATCGCTCCGGCGGACTCAACCGCCCATCCAGAGCAAAGCGCTCCTGCAACACCAGCTCATACAACCCCGTGGCCAGCAAGGGGTTGATCAGCAGGTTCCAGCTATGGCGCGACACGCTGGAGGGGATCAGTACGAAGGGGTGCTGTTCCAGCAGGCTGGCGCCGAAGGCTTGTTGGCTGTGGCTGGGGGTGCCGGGGATCAGCCAGTTGGGGTTGGGGATGTCTTCGGGGCGGACGGTGTGGACCTTTGAGGGGTCCAGCACCCGGGCCGCGGTCAGGGTGTGGGGCAGGCAGTCGAGGGCCTTGAAGCCTTTGTGCACCGCCACTTCCAGGATGGCGGTCGAGGCGTCCAGGCTGGCGTACACCACTTGCAGCCCCTTGGGGTTCCAGCGGCCGCCGCTGCCTTCGGCGCCGATGCCGCTGTTCCAGGTCGAGGCATGCCGGGCCTGGTCGAGGCGCCAGAAATGCAGGGACGGGGCCAGGGGGTCGGTGAGCATCAGTAGACCCCGAACTCGAGCCGATGCAGAAAGTCCGTCACCAGTTCATAGCCCACCGGGTTGGCCAGCAGGTCGATGGGGACTTCGCCATCCAGGCCCAGGGCCGGCTGGGTCATCCAGTCTTCGGCCAGCGCCCGCGAGCCCAGCACCGCCTCGGCCTTTTCCAGCACTTGCGCGTAGTGCAAGGCGCGGGCGCTCTGTTCGGGGGTCAGGGCCTGCTCCTGGTTCTTCAGCCGCCGCGCCAGGGTGCGCTCGGAGAAACCGACGATCTTCGACAGCACGTTGTAGCGCTTGAAGGCCTCGACCGACTCCACCAGTTCGATCACCGCGCCGAGGGAGAACCCCAGCTGGGTGGCCCTGAAGACCGCCATGGGGTCATCGGCGTCGGTGCCCGGCAGCAGCCCGCGCACCATGGGCGAAGGCAGCGCATAGACCGCCGCCTCTTCGCGCAGCAGGTTCACCTTGGCCTTGGGGATGCGGCTTGCGGAGGGCTTGCGCGGTTCGACCTTGGCGATGGCCTTGGGCGCAACGCCCTTGACCTTCTCGGCCTTGGCTGAAGGTTTCACGGTGGCGGTATTCTTGGCGGCGGCGGTCATGCTCATCTCCCTGCCTGATGACAGATGGCATTAATAATAATGCCATTTGGCAAAAGAAAGAACCGCCAGCTTACCAACGGTCGCCAGGGCCCGGTGACGCTTCGCCGGCATGCGCCACGGCGCCGCTCAGCCCTGCGCCCGCTCCAGCGCCCGTTCGATATCCTCGGCGGCAACCGCAGTGCCCTCCAGCCATAGGCTGTTGTCGGCTAGGCGAATGCTCAGGCAGATCGCTTCACGATCTCCGGGGTATTTGCGCAACAGCAGTTCCACCGCCGCCGTCGATGGCGAGCTGGATACCAGGTCCCAGGGCCCGCCGCTCAGGTCCAGCAGCACCCGGCCATTGCGGCCATCCACCACCTTCGGGGCGTATACCCAATGGCTCATGCGCATTTCATGGGGCTCGACGCTGATTGTCAGGTGTTCATAACGTTTGGGGTCCATGACCGCTCCTTGGTAACCGCTGGTACACGCCATTCTGTATGGGCGAGGCTTGCCCGCGATAGCCGTCACGCGCAATGCCGGGGTACCGCGTTATCGTTCATCGCGAGCAAGCTTCGCTCCTACAGAAGAAGCACGCGCCATTCTGTAGGAGCGGCCGGTCGACGCTCGATTGCCCGCGATAGCCGTCACGCGCAATACCGGGGTACTGCGTTATCGTTCATCGCGGGCAAGCCTCGCTCCTACGGAAGAAGCCGGCGTGCACCGCTTCTCGTCCACACCTCGCGGATTCGCTACTATGTCCGCCAGTTACCCGCCTTCTGCCCAACCACTGCGGAGCCTCAATGCCCAACCCCAAGGACATCGCCAGCGATAGCGGCGCCCCGATGATTCCCGAGCAGCGTCGCGAGCTGATTTTGCGCCAGTTGCGCAAGCATCAGGTGTTGAGCGTGCATCAGTTGATGGAGATGTTCGACTGCTCGCACATGACGGTGCGCCGCGATATCGCGCTGCTGGAGCAGGAAGGCCGGGCCTATTCGGTGACCGGTGGGGTGCGTATCGCCAGCCAGTTGCACAGCGAGCCGAGCCACCAGAGCAAGGCGGTGGTCGAGCTGCCGCAGAAGCAGGCCATGGCCCGGCTGGCGGCGCGCCTGCTGCACGCGGACATGACGGTGTACCTGGACGCCGGCACCAGCACCCTGGAGATCGTGCCGTACATCAAGGCGCTGTCGGGCATGACGGTGGTGACCAACGACTTCGGTATCGTCCAGGCGCTGATGGAGGCGCCGCAGGTGACGGTGATCCACACCGGCGGCCAGCTCGACCACGACAACCATTCCTGCGTCGGCGGGCTGGCGGTGGCGACCCTGCGTCAGGTAGTGACCGATATCGCCTTTATGTCCACCAGCTCCTGGGACCTGCGCCGCGGCATCACCACGCCGTCGGCGTTGAAGGTCGAGGTCAAGCAGGTGGCGATGCAGTCGGCGTCCCAGGTGGTGCTGGTGGCCAGCAGTTCGAAGTACGGCACCTTCAGCATGTACCGCATCGCCGGGCTGGAGCAGTTCGACGTGATCATCAGCGACGACGACCTGGCCCAGGCCGCGGCGGACGGGATTCGCAAGCAAGGGGTGGAATTGTTGCTGCCGTCCGACTCGCAAGCGGTTGCAGCGAAAGACTGACAGCCGCAGCGCGGGTGCGGCTCACTGGTGCTGTTTTCTGAACCACAGCACGCAGGCGATATCCCGCAGGTCTTCGCTCAAGCCGTCGAGGGCGACCCGGGTGGTGCGGCGAATGCGCCGCAACCACTCCACCACCGCGCACAGGCTGGCGAAAAAGAACAGCAGCACGAACAGTTGCCGCAGGCCGAAGCCCTGGTCCAGCCCCTGGGCGCGGAAGTGGTTCCACAGCCAGAGGCCGCAGGCGGCGCTCAGCACCACCAGCAGCACGCTGGCGATATTGATCCACTGGCCGAGGATGGTGGTGCGCCGGGCGCGGCGGTATTCGCGCTCGATGCGCTCCAGGGTCACGGTGGGGATCTGCTCCCAATGCAGATCGCGCGGGCGGCAAGGCGCATCGTCCAGGCCCGACTGATCGACGAATATCGACTTTTCCATGTTCCCCGCTCCCATTGATGGCACCAGTGATGGCCCTGGCGACAGGGAGCCAATGTACCCGCAGGTGGGAGGCGAAGGCCGACACCTTCAGAAATGTTCAGATTCGCGCAGAATCACGCTTCGCGGGCGGCACGCACTGACCAGTGCAGCCGCCCTGCCCGCCCCTCAGAAAGCTTTCCAGTCCCGCAGCCATTGCAGGCCGGCCGAGGTGTCGCCCCGCGGCCGGTACTCGCAACCGACCCAGCCGTCGTAGCCCAGCTGGTCCATAAGCGCGAACAGGTACGGGTAGTGCAGTTCGCCCAGGTCCGGCTCGTGGCGGTCCGGCACGCCGGCGATCTGGATATGGCCGATGCCGGCGAAGTCGCGGCGCAGCTTGGTCGCCAGGTCGCCCTCGACGATCTGGCAGTGGTAGCAGTCGAACTGCACCTTGAGGTTGCTCGCGCCGACTTCCTTGCAGATCGCCTGGGCCTGGTCCTGGCGGTTGAGGAAGAAGCCCGGCATGTCGCGGGTGTTGATCGGCTCCAGCAGCACCGTGACGCCGACCTTGGCCGCCTGGGCGGTGGCGTAGGCCAGGTTCTCCAGGTACACCGCGTGATGGCGTTCGCGCAGGCTCTCCGAGGGCAGCAGGCCGGCCATCACATGGATGCGCGAGTTGCCCAGCACCGCGGCGTACTCCAGGGCGCGGTCGAAGCCGGTGCGGAATTCCGCCTCGCGCCCCGGCAGGGTCACGGTGCCCCGCTCGCCCGCCGCCCAGTCGCCGGGCGGCGCGTTGAACAGCGCCTGGACCAGGCCGTTGTCGCTCAGGCGCTGCTTGAGTTCCTCGGCGCTGTAGTCGTAGGGGAACAGGTATTCCACCGCTTCGAAACCGTCGGCCGCGGCGGCGGCGAAACGATCGAGAAACCCGTGTTGCGGGTAGAGCATGCTTAGGTTGGCAGCAAAACGAGGCATGTTGGCTCCTAAAAACGGCTCAGACAAAAGGCCAGATCAGCAAGGTAATACAGAAACCCAGGGTACCGAGCAAGGTGGTGATCAGGGTCCAGGTGCGCAGGCCGTCGGCCACGTTGAGCCCGGCGAGCTTGGTGAAGATCCAGTAGCCGGCGTCGTTGATATGCGACATCGCCAGCCCGCCACCGCCCATGGCCAGGCACAGCAGCGCCATGTGGTTGGGGGTCAGGTTCAAGGTGGCGATCAGCGGGCTGATGATCCCGGCGGTGGTCACCAGGGCCACGGTGGTGGAGCCCTGCACTGCGCGCAGCAGCATGGTCAGCAAGAAGCCCAGGGCCAGCACCGGCAGGCCGGTGGTGCGCAGCAGGTCGGAGACCACCGCGCCGATCCCGGTGTCCACCAGCACCTTGCCGAACACCCCGCCGGCCCCGGCGATCAGGATCACCATGGCCACGCCCGGCAAGGCCGAGCCGATCACGTCCGACACCTGGCTGCGGCTCCAGCCACGGCGCGAACCCAGCAGCCAGGCGCACAGCAAGGTATCGATCAGCAGCGCCACCAGCGGCGCGCCGAGCACGGTCATGACACCGCGCAAGGTCGATTCGGCCGGCAGCAGCGAAGTGGCCAGGGTGCCCAGCAGGATCAGCACGATCGGCAACAGGATCAGGCTGACGATCAGGGCGAAACCGGGCGCAGGCGCCGGCGGCAGCTTGGCGACTATGGCGCTGGTGGATTCTTCCAGGCCCATGTGGGACACCGCCACCGCGGCCTGTTGCGGGTCCTTGGCATTGCCGTTGGTCCAGGCCAGCAGGTCCTCGTTGGTCACGTGGGGGCCATAGACTTCGGCGCGGATGTCGTCGGTCATCGGGTAGAAACGCCGGGTCATGCGCCCGGCCACGCGGTAGCCGACGTAACACAGGAAGGCGGTGATCGGCAGGCCGAACATCAGCACCCGGCCCAGGTCGGCGCCCAGCTGGCTGGCCGCGGCCACGGCGCCCGGATGGGGCGGCAGGAACGCATGCACGGTGAGCAGCGCCGCGCACATCGGCAAGGCGAACACCAGCAGCGGCTTGCGCGCCCGGCGCGCCACGCCATAGGCCAGCGGCATGAGGATGATCACCCCCACCTCGAAGAACACCGGCACGCCGATGATGAACCCGGCGATGGTCAGCGCCAGCGGCGTGCGGCGGTTGCCGAAACGCTCGATCAGCGACTTGGCCAGGGCCTCGGCGCCGCCGGACAGTTCGATGATCCGCCCGATCATCGCGCCGAGGGCAATGATGATCGCGATATGGCCGAGGGTCTTGCCCATGCCGCCTTCGATGGTCGCCACCAGGTCGGCCGGTTTCACCCCGGCCACCAGCGCCACCAGGATGCTCACCAGCATCAGCGCGACAAAGGGCTGGAACTTGTACTTGAGCACCAGGAACAGCAGCAGCGCGATGCCCGCGCCGGCCGTCAACATCAGGATAAGCGGGCTCATTGCGCGGCACCTCCCTCATAAAAGAAAGAAGCGCTGGTGAAACCAAAACAGCTGCAGTCAGGGAACGTCATGCGGGGATGTCCTGTTGTTATTGTTTTTTCAGGCAAGCCGGGGCCCTCGAGAGCCTGACGACTCCCGGGCGGTGCTTGCAATGTCGGTTTACAGTTTCGAGTTGCAGCGGCGCGCTAACTACCAATGCGCGCCGAAGGTCTCGCGCAGCTCATCCAGGGCTGCCTGATCCAGCGGCGCGGGCTTGGGGTTGCTCATCAGCCAGAGTCGCGCGGTTTCTTCCAGTTCTTCCAGGGCGTAGCTGGCCTTGGCCACCGAGCTTTCCCAGACCACCGGCCCCAGGCGCTCGAGCATCACCCCGCGCACGCTGTTGGCCAGTTGCGCCACCTGCTCGGCGACCTTGGGCGAACCCGGGCGCTGGTAGCCGATCAGCGGAATGTGCCCGACCTTCATCACCTGGTACGGCGTCAGCGGCGGCAGAATGTCGTCCGGCCGCCATACGCCGGCCAGGGTCAGCGCCACCAGGTGGGTGGAATGGGTGTGCACCACGCCACCGACGCTCGGGTTGCGGTCATAGACCTGGCGATGCAGGGCCAGGGTCTTGGATGGCTTGTTGCCGGACACCCACTCCCCCGCCAGGTTGACCTTGGCGATGGCCGCCGGATCGAGGCGACCGAGGCAGACGTCGGTCGGGGTGATCAGCCAGCCATCGTCGAGGCGCGCACTGATATTGCCGGCGCTGCCCACGGTGTAGCCGCGCTGGTAGAGGCTGCGACCGACGTCGCAGATCTCTTCGCGCAGGGCCTGTTCCTGGTTCGCCGCGGCGCTCATTGGCCACCTCCGGCCAGTTGCTTGAGGGCCTTGGCAAAGAAGTCGCGGCTGCCGAAGTTGCCGGACTTCAGGGCCAGCGCCAGGGGCTCGACGGCGTTGCTGAGGGTGGCCGGCACGCCCGGGTCGATCTGCGCGCCGATCTGCAACAGATTTACCCCGAGCGCCTTGACCACCGCGCCGGAGGTTTCGCCACCGGCAATCACAAAGCGGCGCACGCCGTTCTGGCGCAGGCCCGCGGCGATCTCGCCCAGGGCGTTTTCCACCAGGGTGCCGGCGCGCTCGACGCCGAGTTGCTGTTGCACCGCCTTGACCTCGGCCGGGGTGCTGGTGGCGTAGATCAGTACGGTTTCGTCACTGTCGCGAGCAAAGGCCAGGGCCTGCTCCACCACCGGTTCGCCGGCGGCCAGGGCCATGGGGTCGATGCGCAGGGCCGGACGGTCGGCCTCCAGCCAGGCCGCGACCTGGCCGATGGTGGCCACCGAGGCGCTGCCGGCCAGTACCACTTCGCCGCCTTCGACGGTCGGCAGCGACGCGGCGTCGAAGTCGCGCAGCTTGCCGGCACGGCGGAAGTTGCCCGGCAGGCCCAGGGCCAGGCCCGAGCCGCCAGTCAGCAGCGGCAGGTCGGCGCAGGCGCTGCCGAGGGTGTAGAGGTCCTGGTCGGACAGCGCATCGGCGATGGCCATGCCGATCCCCTGCTGGCGCAGTTCGGCGATCTTCGCCCGCACCGCCTCGACGCCCCCGGCAATGCTGTCATAGCGCAGCAGGCCGACTTTCAGCTGGGTCTGGGCCTGCAGCACGCGCACCAGGTTGGCGTCGGTCATCGGCGTCAGCGGGTGATGCTGCATGCCCGATTCGCTGAGCAACTGGTCCTGGACGAACAGGTGGCCGCGAAAGATGGTCCGGCCGTTTTCCGGGAACGCCGGGCAAGCCAGGGTGAAATCGCTGCCCAGGGCCTTGAGCAAGGCCTCGCTGACCTGGCCGATATTGCCGGCGGCGGTGGAATCGAAGGTCGAGCAGTACTTGAAGAAGATCTGCTCGCAGCCCTGCTCGCGCAGCCAGTCCAGGGCCGCGAGGGACTCCTCGACCGCCTCGGCAACCGGCGTGGTGCGCGACTTGAGGGCGATGACGATAGCGTCGGCATCCAGCCCGGCCGCCACTTCGCGGCTCGGGATGCCGATGCTTTGCACCGTGCGCATGCCGCCGCGCACCAGCATGTTGGCCAGGTCGGTGGCGCCGGTGAAATCGTCGGCGATGCAGCCCAGCAGCGGGCGTGCAGTGGAATCGGTCATGAAAGCTTCCTCAGACAGGCTCGGGCTTGGCGGTCGGCAGGTCGATGCCCGGGAAAATCTTGATCACCGCCGAGTCGTCCTCGCGGCCGAAGCCGGCGCTGGAGGCCTGCATGAACATCTGGTGCGCGGTGGCCGACAGCGGCAGGGGGAATTTGCTGGCACGGGCGGTATCCAGCACCAGGCCCAGGTCCTTGACGAAGATGTCCACCGCCGACAGCGGCGTGTAGTCGGCCTTGAGGATGTGCGGCACGCGGTTCTCGAACATCCAGGAGTTGCCGGCGCTGTGGGTGATCACTTCGTACAGGGCGTCGGCGTCCACCCCTTCGCGCAGGCCCAGGGCCATGGCTTCGGCGGACGCGGCGATGTGCACCCCGGCCAGCAGCTGGTTGATGATCTTGACCTTGGAACCCAGGCCGTGGGCGTCGCCCAGGCGATAGACCTTGCCCGCCATGCCGGCGAGTATCGCTTCGGCCTTGGTGTAGGCGGCCGCCGGGCCGGAGGTCATCATGGTCATCTCGCCGGCGGCGGCCTTGGCCGCGCCGCCGGAGATCGGCGCGTCGAGGTACAGCAGGCCCTGTTCGGCCAGGCGCTCGCCCAGCTCCACGGCGTAGGTCGGCGCCACGGTGGCGCAACCGATCACCAGGCTGCCGGCCCCCAAGGCCGACACCGCGCCCTCTCCACCAAACAGCACGGTTTCGGTCTGCTCGGCGTTGACCACCACCGTGATGATCACATCGCAGGCTTCGGCCATTCGCGCCGGCGACGCACAGGCCACCCCGCCTTCGCTGGCGAACTGTTGGGTGACCGCTTCACGCACGTCACAGGCATGCACATTGAAACCCGCGCGCAGCAGCGAGCGGGCAATGCCCAGGCCCATCGCGCCCAGGCCGACAACACCGACATTCTTGTTATTCATGGGGTACTCCAGGGAAGACAGCAGCCTGGTCCGCGCCGGCAAGGCGCGAGCGGCGGGCCGCGGGATAAATGGGAGCACGGGCGGCGGGGGCGACAGGGTCGCTTGGCAGGTGAATCGAGACCTTGTCGGACATAGAAGGGCCGTCCTGTGATTTGTTGTTATCAGGTTGTGGCCGATCATCTACCAATGAACAGATTATGTGAAGTATTTTTTCAACCTAACATTTATTAACATTGCCGAACACGGACGCCAGGCACCCCGCGACAGCCTTGCAGCCCGCGCAGAATCAAACAGACGAGCGGTAGCCCATTGCGACCAGCGCACTGATCTGCGTCAACCAGGCGTCTACACTCGAGACCGATGCTGTTAGGCGCAACATCAACGATCAGCGGTACCGCCCTTCATCGTCCACCGATTGACGGTGGACGCCGGACAGCGCTGTATGGTCAATTCCGCAATGCTTGAACAAGGATATTCAACATGGCAAAGATCAATGTATTGGCTGGTGATTTTCTACAAGGGAATGGTGAGTACCGTCAGGGAGTCTTCAGGTTGGCCACAGCCACCAACCCCTCACCGGGGGTCGAGGTCAAAGCCTCCGCATTCAAACATCTGGAAATCGCGACACAGGACAGCATCACCAACAGGGACGCCATTGGCTACGGCATTGCCGGGGCCATGCTGCTGGGTCCGGTGGGTGCTCTGGCGGGCTACCTGATAGCCGGCAAGGAAACCGAGGTGACCTTCATCGCCACCTTCAAGGATGGCCGCAAACTGCTGGCGGCCACAGACAGCGAGACCTACCGGGATATCGAAAAACGACTGACGGCTTGACGCCCGTCGTCTGTCGTCCGCCCATGCCCGCAACTTCGGGCATGGGCTACTCCCCTGCTCTACGCCGATTCCGCTTCGCCCGGCCCGGCCCGGCGTTGCTGGCGTTTGCCTTCCAGCCAGACCACCAGCCCCAGCAGGCTGCCGCCGGCGATCAGCAGGCTGACGAACCAACCCAGGGTTTCCGCCAGCTGGGTGAAGAACAGCGTGTACAGCTGGATGATGAAGAAGGTCGCGCCATAACCCACCAGCATGGAAAAGCACAGGCGAATGCCCAGTGCCAACAGGCCCAGGCTGAACGCCGCCCACAGCCCGTTGAACAACACCAGCTCGCCGGACTCGGCCAGGTGCCAGGGGCCATCGATCAGATCGTAGCTGCCGAACAGCGACAACAGCCACAACGACATCTGCGCCATGAACAGCCCGGCGGAAATCCACACCTTGGCAAAGCCGCGATAACGGGCAAGCGTTGACGCCTCGCCCCACAGATGAACAAAACCGAACAGCGCCATGGCCAGGGCCGCGCCGAGGAAACGCAGCGGATAGTTCATGCCGAACCAGTAGGCGCCCCAGCCCGACTCGTAACCGCTGCGCCCGCCGAACCAGACGAAGAACAGCACACTGCACAGGGTCAGCAGCAAGGCGTTGTTCAGCACATAACTGAGCACCAGCAACAGCAGCAGGTCCACCAGCAACAGCGCCGGCCAGTTGCCCGAGCCGTCGGAGTAGATCATGCCCAGCACCAGGCTCAGGCCGATCAGGGCAAAGCCGCCGAGCAACTCCAGGGTCGCGCCGAGCAGCTTCAACTGCTTGCCCAGCAGCCAGCGCCCGGCGGCAAACAGCCCGACCATCAATACGCCCAGGCCACCGGCCAGTTTCGGCAAGGTGAACGTCAGGTGTTCATGCAGCAGGATCAGCAGCCCAGCCGCCAGGCTGATGGCGCCGAAGGTCAGGAACCACAGCGAGCAGTTGAAGTACAGCAGCCCGAAGATCACATACAGCCGTCCGAAACCGCTGAACCGGCGCAAGGCATGATCCTCGGCGTGCTGGTGCCACAGCCCCAGGAGCGCCGTCAGCGCGGCGATCACGGCCATGGAGCGCGGGTCCTGGATGCCGAAATAGTACGTGCCGGAACCGCCATACCACTCCCACGAACCCAAGCCGTGGAAGACGCAGAGCAGGCCCAGCAGCAGCGGCCAGCGCAGGCGATAGCCATAGGCGGTGGCGATGCTCAGGGCGGCGGTGACCAGCAGCGCCAGCGGCAGGTTGCCGAACTCGCCGGTCTCGCTGTCGGAGCTGCCGAGCAACAGGCTGGCGCCCATCAGGATCAGGCCGATGGTCAGGATCGCCACCCCGGTGACCGGCATGCGCCGCGCCGGGTCGCGGGCCAGGCGCGCGCCGATCAGCCACAGCCCGACCCCGGCGGCGAAAAACAGCACCGCCCCCACCAGCACCGACTCGGCCAGCAGGCCAATGCCGCCCAGCACCGCCATGCCGATCAGCAGCACCGCGCCGATACCCAGCCATTGCAAGACCGTGGACAGGCGGTGTTCGGGACGTTCATACAAGGCGCCGAGCCGCTGCTGCGCCTCGGCATCGATCAGGCCACGGTGGCGCCAGTCGGCGATTTCGTGGAGCAACATCTGCTGGGTGGTTTTTCTCATGGCGCTCTTGGTTCAAGGTGTGGACATCGGCCGCCAACCGGCCGTCGACTGTGCAGCATAGCCGAGCCTGTGCCTGGCAAGACGCCTCGCAACGCTAACGCGGCACGCCGCGCCGATGAAAAAGGCCGCCCCGAGGGCGGCCTGGTTTTCCGGCCAGCGGCATCACCCCGCCCTGGGGCAAGGGTATGCCGAGCCAGGCGCGCGCCTGTCACCGCAAGGCACTACTCCGCTGTCGTCGGATCGATGATCGAGGTCACCCGCGATACCCGGTCCGCCGGAAAACCGCCTTGCCGGGCATGCTCCCGGATGAGCTCCTCGCCTGGCGCGATATAGACGCAGTAGATTTTGTCGCCGGTGACGTAGCTGTGCAGCCACTGCACCTGCGGCCCCAGTTCATCGAGCACCTTGCAGGACTTTTGCGCGATTCCTTGCAGATCCTGCGCCGACAGCGCTCCAGCGCCCGGGAAATCGCGTTCAATCACAAATTTAGGCATGACAACCTCCAGTTCTGTCCCGCTCTTGCCGAAGCAACAGCTTCAGGCCGATCGCCAACGGCTATTGCTTGCCGATCACCGCCGCCAGCAACGGCGCGGCCTGTTCATCGGTCAGCGCCGGGTGCACGTCCATCCTGAGCAGGTCGCTCCACTCCAGCACCCATTTCTGCATCAGCGTGAGATCGTCGGTCTGTGCGATACCAAACCCCGTCATGCCACCGACGGCATGCCAGCGCCCCAGCATGCTCACCCCTGCGGGTGGCGCCCCACCCGTCTTGAGAAATCGCTCGATCGCACTGTTACGACGTTCGGGGCTGATTGACCAACTGACAATGAATAACATCTGCCACCTCCTGCGAAACGGGCACCCGTTGTTCATTGCGTGCGCCAGGCAGGCACCGTGACCACGGCCACGCATCGGCATCGCCCCGCCTCTCGGCTGGCCCGAAACCATTGCCCCCTAGGGAAGGCATAGCAGCCTTGCGCTGCCGGCGCATGACCGCCGATCCTGTTTCCAGGACGCTCCCGCCCCAAGCGCGAACGAGCGAAGCCGCGGCCAATGAATGGCTATGCTTGATCTGTTGCTGGAAGCAATCCCGTCGCCCCGATAACGGCTGCGACGGGCCCACCCTTTCCGCCAACGCCCCCTAGCGCCGCGCGACACCGGCAAGGAGCGGTTCGAGATGCAACTGATCAGCGTGAACATCGACAAGCCGGAAGCCACCAACTTCATTTTCGGCCAGACCCACTTCATCAAGTCCGTCGAGGACATCCACGAAGCCCTGGTCGGCGCCGTGCCGAACATCGCCTTTGGCCTGGCCTTTTGCGAAGCCTCCGGCCAATGCCTGGTGCGCTGGTCCGGCAGCGATCCGACGATGATCGCGCTGGCGCAAAAAAACGCCCAGGCGATCGCCGCCGGCCATAGTTTCATCGTGTTTCTCGGCGACGGTTTTTATCCGTTGAACGTGCTCAACACCCTGAAGATGGTGCCTGAGGTGTGCCGCATCTTCTGCGCGACCGCCAACCCGACCCAGGTGATTCTCGCGGAAACGGCGCAGGGCCGGGCGGTGCTGGGGGTGGTGGATGGCTTCTGCGCCAAGGGCCTGGAAGGCGACGACGACATCCTGTGGCGCAAGAACCTGCTGCGGCAGATCGGCTACAAGCAGTAAGCGCTGCGCCGACAGGCTACTCGGACGGCGTGGTCCGGCAACTCTTGCGCTGACGGATCTCCTGCTCCGAAGGACGCTCCTTGACGAACTCGAAGCGCGGCTCGCCCTCGCTGTAGGTGACCAGCCAGCCCCACTCCAGCTCGGACTCATCCTGGCCCGGTTTCGGCGGCGCGGCCCACCAGGGCTCTTTGCTGACGATCTGACGCATGTCCTCCTCCCATTGATTCGGCCTCATCAACTATAACGTTCAGGCCTTGAGGCACGCGGATTTCGGCTGATCGGTGAGCCTGTCGACAGGGCTGCTCCGACCGTCAGCGCGCCAGCGCCCATTCGGCCAGTGGCCGGTAACGGCCTTTATGCGACTCGAACAGGGCGAAGTGCCGGGCACTCAGGTGAAAGTCCGCAGGGGTCTGGGACTCGGGCACCGGCGCCCGATAGTCGCGCATCAAGGTCAAGTGCGGACGAAACTCCCGCGGCGAATCGACCAGCCCCAGTGGCAGCAGCGCTTCCTGCAAGGCATACACCAGCTGGCGCAACTCCAGCGGCGCCTGTGTCGGCGCCAGCAACAAGACCCCGGCCCGGCGCCAGACCTCCAGGCGGTCGAGCGGGACGTCCAGCGGCTCGCCACAGGTGCGCACGCTCGCCGCCGCGGCGCAGATCCGCGGAATCTGCGCCACAGCGACCGAGCCCAGGAACATCAGGGTCAAATGAAAGTTTTCCGCCGCCACCGGCCGGCCGCTCCTGAGGCCCAGCGCGCCGCGCCACTGGGCGATGGCCCGGCGTTGGGCGACGGTGCAGGGCAAGGCGAAGAACAGCCGCTTGAACGGCTCGCCCTGCTCGCGGGACTCATCATTCATGCCCTGTCCTCCGGTTCGGTTCGGACGAAGTGCTGTCTGTCAGGCCGTTCCCCCACCGGCCCTCTGCGACTCGCCCACCGGGAATCTCAGGCCGGTTTAGCCCTTTCTTGAGTTCAGCATAAAGAAGGCAACAAGACGCCGCGCCTGTCGGCATTCGGTCATTTTTATCGGTTGTAATGCTCATTGACGTCCGCCCCCTTTCACAGGAAGAGCACGATGAGACTCGCGTCCTACAACGTTGAAAACCTGTTCAACCGCGCCAAAGCCATGAACCTGGAAGGCTGGGCCGAGGGCCGGCCTGTGCTGGAGCGTTTCGCCCGGCTCAACCAGCTGCTGGGCGAGCCCATCTACACGGACCAGGACAAGGCGCAGATGGTCAAGCTGCTGACCGAGCTGGGGCTGAGCAAGTCGGACACCGGCCCTTTTGTGATCCTGCGGCAGAACCGCGGCAGCCTGGTCAAGCGGCCCAAGGCCGGCGGCCTGGAGATTGTCGCCAACGGCCGCACCGAGTGGGTCGGCTCGCTGGAGCTGATCGAAGCCCCGGTGGACCTGGAAGCCATGCGCAATACCGCGCGGGTGATGATCGACCTGCAAGCCGATGTGCTGGCGGTGGTCGAGGCGGAAAGCCGCCCGGCCCTGCGCGACTTCAACACGGAAATCATCGGCGCCCTGGGCGGCCCGTTGTTCCGGCATGTGATGCTGATCGACGGCAACGATACGCGGGGCATCGACGTCGGCCTGATGACCGCCGAGGGCTACCCCATCGGCCAGCTGCGCAGCCATGTCGACGACAGCGCGGCCAACGGCGAGCTGATCTTTTCCCGCGATTGCGCGCAGTTCCAGATCCCGCTATCTGACGGCAAGCAGCTGATCGTCCTGGTCAATCACCTCAAGAGCAAAGGCTTCGGCAGTCTCGCGGCTTCGGCAAAAAAACGCCTGGCCCAGGCCGAACGGATCAAGCTCATCTACCAGGCGCTGGTGGCCCAGGGCGAGACCTATATCGCGGTGGTCGGCGACTTCAACGACACCCCGGACAGTGCGCCGCTGGAGCCCTTGCTCAAGGGCACCGACCTCAAGGATGCCTTTGTCCATCCGGCCTTCGACGACGGCGGTTACCCCGGCACCTTCGACACCTGCAAGGCGGCGAACAAGATCGACTACCTGCTGCTGTCTCCCGCGCTGTTCGCCACCGTCACCGCCGGCGGCGTATGGCGCAAGGGCATGTGGCCGGGCAGCAAGCCCAAGCGCTGGGACGTCTACCCGCAGCTGGACAAGAAGGAAAACGCCGGTTCGGATCACGCGGCGGTATGGGTCGACCTGGACCTGTGAGCCGAACCGGCCCCGCTCCCGAGCGGGGCCTGAAGCACGGCCTTGTCAGCCCTGGACGCTGGCGCTGGCGGCCTCGTGGATAAAGGCCGCGACCTCCGCCGCCCGCGAGGCCAGCGAGGCATGGGAGCTGGCCAGGGTCAGGGTCTTTTGGGGGTTGAGCCGGGCGGCCATCAGTTGCTGGTTGCGCGGATGGATCATGCGGTCGTCGCTGGAGATCTGGTACCAGGACGGCTTGTTCTTCCAGGCCGGCGCGCTGATGGTGTCGCCGAAAGTGCTGGCCAGCGGCGCCCTCTGGGTCACCGCCATGACCAGCGCTTCGTCGGCGCCCAGGTCCTGGCAGAAGCTCTCATGGAAGGCCTGCGGCTTGAGCCACAGGTAGCCATCGCTGTCGGGCTCGAGGTTGGCCGCCGCCGCAGGCAGGTGCTGCTGGGTGATCGAGCCCGGGCTTTCCCCGGCATCCGGGGCGAAGGCCGCGATATACACCAGTCCGACCACGTTGGGCTGGTCACCCACTTCGGTAATCACCGCGCCGCCGTAAGAATGTCCCACCAGCAACACCGGGCCATCGACCTGGGCAATCATCTTGCGGGTGCGCTCGACGTCATCGGCCAGCGACGTCAAGGGCATTTCCACCGCGCGGATCGCGCTGTAGCCCTTGCGCGAAAGCTCGATGATCACCTTGCTCCAATGGGCCGCATCGCCCCAAAAACCATGCACCAACACAATCGTAGGCTGACCACTCATGACCTTGAGTCCTCTGTCTGGATAAAGACCGCTCGCCGCTGGCGGCGGTACTACCGGGCCCTGGGCATTGCGGGGCAGGTCGCTCGTCAAGTGACAGGCAGGAGACGCCCTCCCCCATGCTGGCTTATGCTCGGGCACGCTCATTATCGAAGGGGACGGTGCCGACCGACCATGACCGAAAAGCCGAAGACTGTGCAGAGACACCTGACCCCGGCCGCCTCGCCATCCGACCTCAGGCACCCGGCCGCCGATGTGTTTTTCGAAGTGTTCAGCCTGGCGCGGATGCGTGGCGAGCTGCTGGGCGAGACGCTGCTGCAACCCGGCCAGCTGTTGCAGCAAGCGGCGGGCGGCGCCTGTTTCCATGTGATCCAGGACGCCGGCTGCCAGCTCAGGCTCGACGGCAATGACGAAGCCACCCGCCTGGTGCCCGGGGACATCCTGTTCGTGCCCCACGGCCAGGCTCATCAACTGCAACGCGCTGCGGATGCCAGCCCGGGCCTGCCGGCGCGCATCACCAGCGGCGTCTTCCGGTTCGAGGGCGGGTGTGGCCAGGCCTTGATCCAGGGCTTGCCCGGGGTGTTGCAAGTCAGCTGCCAGGGCGAGGACCCGAGCGACCTGATCGGCTCCCGTGAATGGCTATCGCTGACCGTGGCGGCGATGCAGAAGGAAGTGCGCAACCCTTCGATCGGCAGCACCATCATGCTGTCGCGGATCATCGACCTGATGTTTATCTGGGCCGTGCGCCATTGGCTGGCCCATGCCCCGCAAGGGATCAGCGGCTGGATCGCCGCCCTGCGCGACCCGCTGATCGGCCAGGCACTGGCGCTGTTGCACGCCGAGCCGGGCGCGGCGTGGAGCGTCGAGCGCCTGGCCGGCCTGGTCAACCAGTCGCGCTCCAACCTGGCGCAACGTTTCACTCACCTGGTGGGCCAGTCGCCGATGCGCTACCTGATGCACTGGCGCATGCAACTGGCCGGTCAGCGCCTGCAGACCTCCAGCCTGCGCATTTCGCAGATCGCCGAACAGCTGGGTTATGAATCCGAGGCGGCCTTCAGCCGGGCCTTTCGCCGCGAGTTCGGGGTCGCTCCCAGCGAATACCGCTCACAGGCTTGAGCGGATTTGCTGCCTGCTGGATGCGGGATTCAGCCCCGCCCTTGCAACGCCTCGAACAACGCCGCCGAGGCGTTGTACAGCGGCACCCGGCCCTTGAGCAGGATCTGCGCGCTGCGCCGGTAGGCGGCCGCGTCGATGCGCATCGAACCGCCCTCCTCGCGCGCGGTGATCAAGGTGTCCAGCACCCCCGCCGGGTTTTCGATCGACACCGGGTATTCCGCCGTGGTGGCGCTCAAGGGCTTGGGCGCCTTGAGCAGCTCGTGGGCCACGGTGCCTGGCGCCAGGCAGGCGGCGGCCAGGCAGCAGCCACCGGAGACGGCCAATGAAGGATGGGCATTCTGCGGGGTGAAATAACGGGTATTGATATCGCCCGCGCCCTGGGCCGGGCTGACGATGCAGATCTTCGGCAGGGTTTCGCTGCGTTGCAGCTCCTCGGTGCTCATCAGGGCGCCGCTGCGGTTGCGCAATTGCATGCGCAGGCCGCCCTGCACCATCAGGCTGATCAGCCGCGCCTTGAATTCGCCATCGGCATCCAGCTGCGCCGGGGTTTCCAGGCCGGTCTTGCCCAGGTCCGCGGCCTGGACGATGACCATCGGCACCGCCACATCGAGGCAGGTGGCGCGCACGCCGTCGAGCAGATCGATGCGTTGCCCGGTGGGAAACAGCTGGCCGGTCTTGGCCCCCACCGGGTCGCTGAGAAACAGGTCGACCCCGGGGAATACGCCATTGACCCCAGGAATCCGCGTATCGCTCAGCAGGCGACCGTCGCGGAACGCCAGGCGCACGAGCATGGTGGTCTGGGTATTGCTGTTGAAGATCTCGATCTGCGCGCTGTCCTCGTCCGGGCTCAGCCAGCCACGCTCCAGGGCGTACAAGGGCAAGGCCGCCGACATGTTGCCGCAATTGACGCTCCAGTCGATCGCGCTTTTACCCGCCGCCAGCTGCGCCAGGGTGCTGACCAGACGCGACTCGCCAGGCCGCCGCTCGGCAATGAACACCTTGTTGCTGGTGGGCCCGCCACGGCCCAGGCCGGTGATCTGGTTATTGCCCGGCAGGTCGCCGCTCAGCGGCACGCCCATGAGGTGGCGCAGCAGTTCCTCGACCAGCGCCGGGTCCTCGGGCAGGGTTTCGCGAGCCAGGATCAGCCCGGTGGACGTACCACCGCGTGCATGCCAGACCGGGAACTCAAGGATACCGGCGCGGATTTCGGGAAGGTCCAGTTCAAAAGGCATGATCGGACTCGCAGTGATGGACGACAGGCAAGGATCATAAACCGCTGCCCGCGCGAGCGCAGCTTTCCAGGTTCAGGGCTGCGCGCGCGCCCTGGAAGGCAGCCCGGCAGATGAACGAACTTGAACTAGTATGGATTGCAAGGCCCGCGCCATCGAGCTGTCCCATGGCCGAGGCTGACCAAGGTGCTTCATAAGCGGTTGCGTGCGGGCTGAAGGCTTCCGGGAGGCGAATCATGCTCGATCAGATTGCGCTGGGCATGCTTATCTTCGCCGGAATAGTCCTGTTCTACGGAATCATCGTCCTGCACGACATTCCCTACGAAATTGCCGTCCATCGGAACCACCCCCATCAGGACGCCATTCACGCGGCAGGCTGGGTCAGCCTGTTCACGCTCCATGCCCTGTGGCCGTTCCTGTGGATCTGGGCCATGTTGTACCGCGAGGATCGGGGCTGGGGCTTTGCCACCGACAAGGCGCGGATGCAGGGCGAAAAGGCTCTGGCGCAAGAGCTGGCCGAGCTGCGGCAGCGGGTCGAGCGACTGGAAGGACAAGCCCAGGCCGGGTCCCGCCCGGAAGGGAAAATGTGACCCATGGACCTGTTACTGATCCTGACCTACACCGCCATCTGCGTGGCCATCTTCAAGATCTTCCGTATCCCGCTGAACAAATGGACGGTGCCCACCGCCGTGCTGGGCGGCGTGGTGTTGATCGGCGCGCTGATTTTCCTGATGAACTACAACCACCCCTATTCGGAGGTGGCGCGCTCCTACTTCGTCTCGGTGCCGGTGATTCCGGTCGTCACCGGCCGGGTGATCGAGGTGCCGGTCCAGGGCAACACGCCGCTGGAGCCAGGCGATGTGCTGTTTCGCATCGACCCCGAACCTTTCGAGAACCGGCTCAAGTCGCTCAAGGCCCAGCAACTGGCGGCGCGGGGCGACCTGTACCGGATCAACGAGTTGATCAAGCGCAACTTCGGCACCCGCCGCGAGCAGGAAGCCGCGATTGCCCGGGTCGACGACCTGCAAGCTCAGATCGACAACGCCCAGTTCGAGCTGGACAGCACCGTGGTCCGCGCCCCGAGCCGAGGCTTCGTCACCCATGTGTCGCTGCGCCCGGGGATGATGGCGAGCAAACTGCCGTTGCGCCCGTCGATGGTGTTCATTCCCGACGAGGGCCATTATTTTTCCGCCTGGATGCGCCAGAACAGCCTGCTGCGCCTGGTCCCGGGGGACGAGGCGGAAGTGGCGTTCGACGGTATCCCCGGCAGGGTGTTCAAGGGCCGGGTCAAGAACGTCATCACGGTGATCGGCGAAGGACAGGTACAACCGTCCGGCACCCTGCTGAGCTACACCGGCTCCCCGCCGCCGGGGCGGGTGCCGGTGGTCATCGAAATCACTGACCCGGACTACCTGCCCTACGCCAAACTCATGCCCGGTGGCGCCTATGGCCAGGCGGCGCTCTACAGCC
This sequence comes from Pseudomonas sp. GW531-T4, assembly GCF_017349615.1. Classification (NCBI taxonomy): domain Bacteria; kingdom Pseudomonadati; phylum Pseudomonadota; class Gammaproteobacteria; order Pseudomonadales; family Pseudomonadaceae; genus Pseudomonas; species Pseudomonas sp. GW531-T4. The sequence goes on along the minus strand of NZ_JACMZT010000036.1, from coordinate 4,293 downwards.
AGCACTTCCACCATGTGGCGATCATGCGCAAGATCCTCCTGCGCATGTCGGCCTGGATGAACTACATCTTTCCGTTCCATTGATGAGATGGGGTCAGGCCTGATATTCGGTGCGTGACAAGCCCGGCTTGATTTCAGCGGCTTTCGCCTGTTGGCCTCGACAGAAAAAGCGGGTGGGCCGCTTGTTTCCATTCTCTCTATACTCGCTGCCCAGGATGACAGTCAGAGCGCAGATGATGCCCGCCACACCCGATAAAAAATCCCAGGTCATTTTGGTCCCGGCTCGACAAAGCGACTTGGACACTCTTGTAGCCATTCGAATCGAGGCCATGCGCGAAAGCCTGGAACGGGTTGGGCGATTTGATCCGGTACGCGCGCGCGAACGCTTTCTTAGCGGCTTTGAAGCCCGCAATACACGCTACATCGAGGTATCTGGAGAGAGGGTTGGTTTTGTCGTGGTCAAGCACCGGCACCCTGAACTCTTGCTCGACCACTTGTATGTGAGACCGAACGCGCAGGGATCAGGGATCGGCTCTGCTGTTCTCGCCCAGATTTTCAAAGAGGCGGATATGGCTGGGCTCCCGATTAGAGTGGGTGCTCTCAAAGAAAGCGCTTCGAATCGTTTTTATACCCGCCATGGTTTCCAATTCATCGAAAGCGGTGAGTTCGACAATTACTATGTTCGCCAGTGTGTTCCGATGGTTGGCCCAGCTTGCTAGCCGGAATTCATGCACTTCGACGTAGGTTTTTACACACTCTGGACTCAACGCGGGAATTCACCACTGCGTGCCTTGGGAAGCAAGCGACCTTACTGTCTTCCCTGCTCACCCAATGCGAACATGCCGTTCGATATACCAAGACAACAGGGAGGCTTCACCCATGAGCGCTACTTCTTCGCTCTGGTTTTTTGTCGTGCCATTCGCGATTGCGGCTGCAATCCCCGGCCCCGCTCAGGGAGCCCTGCTAGGGCAAGTGGTATCACGCGGCGCGAGGGCTACGCTGCCTTTCATCGCAGGCATGGTGCTGGGCAATGCTGTCTGGCTGGTGGTCGCCACCCTCGGTCTTGCGGCACTGGCGCTGCAGTTCGAGCAGGTGTTCATTGCCGTGAAGTGGCTGGGTGTCGCCTTTATTCTGTTCATCGCCTGGAACTTGTGGTCGAAGAACACCGAGCACCTTCAAGCCCCTCCAAAGCGCTCGGCAAGCCGAGGCCTGCTTGCAGGCGCAGTGCTGACGCTGAGCAATCCAAAAGCGGTCGTATTTTTCGGTGCAGTGTTGCCTCACGCATTCGATCTGACGGCGCTGTCCTGGCCGGAAGTCATCCTGATTACCGCGCTCGGCATCGGGATCGATCTGACCATCCAATTGGCGTACCTCGTTACGGCATCACGCATCAAGAACGCCATACAGTCTCCGAAGGCAATGCAGCGACTGAACAGAACCTCAGCTGGGGTAATGACGGGGTGTGCGGGCTGGATGGCCGTTTCGCGCTGATGGCCTCTGCAGCAAGGCTTTGCAAGCCTGCAAAGCCTTCACTCTTCGCCGTTGACCGGCTATGCCAACCATCTGCCCTTCAATGAGCGGGTTACGTGGCATCGGCTAATGACTTCACATGAGTCGCAAAATCATCCTGTATCGGTTGGAACCCGCAGCGCAGGTAAAATGCGGCGCCCTCCGGAGTATCCGTGGATAGGCGCACGACACGAAATCGCTGAGCCGCATAGGCCAAAAGCTGCTGCACCAGGGCTTTACCCACATTCTGCCCCCTTGCTGCTCGCGCGACGTATACCCTCCGCAGCCTGCCGATGCCCGGCCCGGCATATGGATCATAGGAAAGACCGCCGATGGCAATCAGTTGCCCGTCGCGGAAAGCGCCCAAAAGGCACTCACCGGGTTGGTCGAATCGATTGGCCCCGCTTTTCCAATCCGCAACCAGGCGCGTGAGAAACCTGAAACCTTCTGCAACGGCCTCCGCTTCCAGTTCCAGGATTTCCGGAGCAAGCGCTGAGATCTGACGTATTGCCAGTTCGCCTGTTGACCTAGCCACTCGATATCCCCGCGCTTGTTTTGGCACCAGCCTGAGGTGGATTAATCTCGTGGCGCCACACTAGCGACGATAGTAGCGGTGATTGTCTTCGTAGCGGTGCCGCATGGCGCGATCATGGTGGCGCTCCCAATCACGATGGCGTTCAGCTTCTCGGCGGGCTTGCTCCCTACGCCACTGTTCCCGACGCCAGTCTTCTCGACGCCAGTCGTGCCGGCGCCAATCGTCTCTACGATCGTGCCAACGGTCGTCATGCCAGTATCGGTCGTCATGGGCAAGCAATGGCCCGGGCTGCTTGCCAGCCATGCTGGTCAAGGTCGGCCAAGGGTTGCCGGCGGCCTGGGCAGGGGTCTGAACGGCTGTGACTTCAGTTGCTAAAACAGGGGTTGAGGTCTTCATCTGTGTTGCTGATGCCGAGCCCAATGCCGCGAACGCAAACAGGCCGAAGAGCACCATCCGTGGGTCATGGAGTTTCATGAGCGAAGACAACCTCTGCTTGACAATCGGACGTGTGGCCATCTGGCAGCGGTAAGCCTGCGAGGTCGCGCTTACCGAGCAAATGAGCCTATCCACATAGACCGATAAATAGAGAAAAGTTCTAGGGAGCGGCGGCTTAAATAGCCGAGGACCTCAGTGTTCAGTCTCTTTGAGGTTGGCTATCCAGATGTTCGCTGGTGGCCGGAAGCGGACGCTCATTTCAGACCACATTCGATTCAGCGCGGACGCGACTAAACGTTTGTAATGAACGGCGGCAACCTGTTTGCGTGGCAGAGTCCGCTTTATGGAAAGGTTCGCTATCAGCTTCAATGTGTGCGGAATGTGTTCCATACATCTGTGTCCAGCTTCATGGCCGCAAGTACTTCGAAGGCGTACAACTCAAGGTCATTGTTGACTTCGATGAAGGCCACCGTTGTTTGTCGGAGGCGCCCCTGAGCTGAAAGAAAGACTTCCTTGAATTGTTCGTCTTTCATCGCTTGATCACGCTTCATTTCGTGCGGATAGTCTTCTGCAGCCATTTTGTAGACGAGGCTTGCGGTGTTGTGCGACTCGAAATTCAAATGCTGGACGAGCCTCTTTACTACCCCTCTCGAGATACCTACATAGACCGGTTTACCTTGATCGCTGAAGACGTAGCACCCTGGAAAGTCTGTGGTTCTACCCACCTTGGACAGAGCTTCTTTTGATGCGCTCTTGAAGCCAACAAAGGTTGCAGCAGGCATTGGAGTCTCCAGGGCAACCTTCAGCCTTGCAAAATGGCTAGGCAACACCGTTGAGGCAAGCTCTTCAAATGTATGAAGACAGTTGTCGATAGGCATAAGTTTTCCTTTGTGATCCCTCACGAAGCATGGGTTTTAACCCCATTGTTCGTTTCGGCTATGGGGCGGCTCCCGCCCCATAGGAGACGTTCAAACCAGAGATGACAGATCCGTCTCCGCTGGGTGATTGCCCGTGAACCTAAGCGTCAGATTGTTTTTTTGCCAGCCTGATGGCGGCAGTCATATGCGGTACAGCGCAGGCCTTGTACCAATGATTCATTCCTGCAATAGCTTTCTGAGCGGGTGCCGTGTCGGCTGCTCCGACCAGTTCAGCACAAGCCTGCGCCATTGAGACAAGAATGCGGGCTGCTTCGGGAACGTAGGGAAGATCATTTCCAGCTTCATGGCGCTCGCGAATGATCTGGTAGCGAATGTTCTCCGGGAGGCTCCAGGCACTGATTAAAAACTCCTGAACGGAGTAATCGACGCCTTCGATTTTCACAGTCGCGGAGCGATGCTCCTCATTGAACCCTGCCGTTTCGATCTGCTCACAGCTATCGATAACAGTGTTCATCATTTCTCGAATTTGTTGCCAATCGGTTTTCATTCGAACTCCTTTTCAATGTTGTCTTTCAGCAGGGTACGTTGAGTGTGTTTCTGTGGACAGCGTGAAAGGCAGCTTCTGGCTGTGGACTCAACCAAGCGCCCGTAGCCCCAACGATGCTTACCAACCGACTCACGCCCGCCGCGCCAACAACAGCACCGAAGCAGCCCCCGACAACAACACCGCGCAACAGCGGTTGAAGAGCTTCTTGCCTCGCGGTTCGGCGAACCAGCGGCGCATGTGCAGGCCCATGTAGGCGTAGGCGCTGATGGCGATCCACTCCAGGATCAGGAACAGCACGCCCAGCACCAGGAACTGGGCGGACACCGGCGCTTGAGGATCGACGAACTGCGGCAGGAAGGCGGTGAAGATGAGGATGGCTTTCGGGTTGCC
>NZ_JACMZT010000035.1:0-72071 GCF_017349615.1 Pseudomonas sp. GW531-T4 | reverse complement strand
GCGCTTACGCGTCCGTCGCCGTGCTGCACTTGTCGCGTATGCCCGATGAAGCCTGCCCGCTCCCACTGTCCGATGACCTCCGCGAACAGGCCCTCCGGCAGCGGATAGACGATGTGATCAAGATGGGATATCACCAGCGCTCTCCCTGCGGCTGCAATCGATGTCCAGTTCCCCCGTCGCCCGCCGAAGCACCGTCCTGTGCTCAGGCATGGGTATCGGTCTAAGGGCGCTTGCCCCGGGTGCAAAGCGTCAGCCCGTGCTCGTGCACGCCACCGCTTTTCACCTCCTGGGTCACCGCCTGCAAGCCCGCCGCCTTGAAGGCGTCGAGATAGCGAGCTTGCGGCCAGCGCGTCAGCTTCACGCCCAGCTCTTGCGCCCAGTCCTGCGACTCGTGGCTTTCCTCGTAGTAGTCGACCATGACGATCAGTTCTCCGCCCGGCGCCAGCAGGCTGGCGGCTTTCTCGATGGCGGCGGCGATGTTCTCGAAGTAATAGAACACCTCCATGGAGAAGATCAGATCGAAATGGCGGCCTGCTGGCGGGCGCCAGTTCAGGAAGCTCTCGACATCGATCTCGACGTTATCCAGGTCGGACACCCTGGTGGCGCACATGCGGGCCATTTCCTGGCTGAGTTCCACGGCAAGGCAATGCCCGCTGGCGAACTTCGACCTGGCCATGTACTCCAGGGCGTAACCATTGCCCGGCCCGATCTCCAGGTAACGCCCTGTAGATGGTTCAAGGGCGGACAGCACAGGCTCGACCCGGGCCCAATGTTCCCGGGCCATGTCCACCGCGCCATCCTCGATGGCCCACTCGTCGAAGAGCGCCTCGACTTCCAGTTCGTGACTCATCCAACACTCCTGTTTGCAGTTGGGATTCGACCCGCGTCAGCGGATCCATCGATAGAAATGTACGGCGTTGCGATGCGAGCCGATCACCAGGTGACCGTCATCCGTAAGCAGTGGCGAGGAATGAAAACCGCCACTGTGCTCCAGGCGCCACAGGCTCTCGCCGGTGCGTTGCGCCAGGCAATGCAGGCGCTCATCCGTGCCGACCAGCAAGGCATCGCCGGAAGGCAGCACGGTAAAGGGCGTGTACCTGAACTCGCACTCCAGGTTGACCCGCCACAGGCATTGCAGGCTGTGCAGGTCGATCCCGTACACATGCCCGTCATTGCTGCCGACGTACGCCACCCCCTGCGGGGACAGGCTCGGGCAAGACACCACGAAGCCATCGGTGTGAAATTGCCTGAGGACCGTACCGCTTTTGGTCTCGAACACGATGATCTTGCCGTCGACTTCCGTGCCTATGACACCACGCCCCGAGGCATGGTCGATCGCCGCGGTGCCTTCGAACCTGCCGGTTTCGGTGATTCTCCAGCGCTCCTCGCCGTCGGGCCTGAAGCACATCAGGATATTGTCGGTGCCGACGATGACATTGCCGTCCGCATCCAGTGCTGGCGAGCTGTAGAGATCGTCCTCCACCTGCTCGTCGAACGACTGCTTCCACAGCAACCTGCCCGAGGCATGGTCAAGGGCGTACAGCGTATGATCGTAGCTGCCTGCGTAGACGATGCTTCTGGCTGGATCGATGGTCGGGCTGGCATGGAATGGCCCCTGGGCATGAAAGGCCCAGAGGCATTCGCCATCCTGGCTTATCCGGCGCAAGACATGGTCCTCGCAACCCACCACGAAACTGCCATCGTCCGACACCGCAGGAGAGCTGTAGACCGGCCCCTGGGTCGCGAAACGCCACTGGTGCGCGCCATCGCGCAGGCTGACGCACTGCAGGCTGTTGTCCCAGCAGCCGAAAACGATGCGGTCCTCGCCGATCCTGCACGGAATGCTCCATACCCGTTCGGCGCAGGGAATCGTGCGCTGATGAGTCGGCTTGGCGTGCCAGTCCAGCACCGGCGTATCCCGCCATGGCCTGTAACAGCGCAGCGCCTGGTTGTTTTTGTACCATGTGCTTTGCAAATGCTCAGCGTAATCCGACACGCCACCCTCCCCGGACACTTCCCGGTCCGTCGCGCTGCTTATTGGCACATTGTCCGCCTGGCGTCTTCTATGCCGCCGCCGTACTTCTCGGATATCTCGATCTTGTAACCATTGGGATCGAGAAAATAAACCGAACGTGAAGAGTGGTATTGAACTTCATAATCGGGGAGCAACTTCACGCCGTGATCGCGTAGTTGCGCCAGAACATGGTCGAAGTCTTCCACCAAAATACCGAAGTGAGTAATTTCCAGGCCATCATTCTTTACACCCCGCCCTTCGGCATATTCATGCATGCATAAATACAGTGTCCGATCCGCGCCAATAATCATCCAGCGGGTAAAGGCACGAATACCCACTTCCTTCACTTCGAAACCGAACACCCGCGCATAAAACGCCTGGCTTTCTTCAATATCGGCCACATCGAGCTGGATATGATCGATACCCACGATTCTGATCCTGTCGAGCGGAGCATTCATTGGACAAGCCCTCGATAATCATCCGGCAACAGGCCGTCGGTTTCCCAGGTATCGATATAGGATTTGAAGAACGGCAGCACTTCCGGCGAATGTTGCCGGGCTACTTCATAACCGGCGATACCGGCGGATATATTTGTCTTGTCGAGTAACAGGGTGCTCTTGAACGCGTCCAGCGCCTGGTCGAAGTTCCCCAGTTGCTGATGACAGGCACCGATCATGTATTGCGAGTAAGTCACCCGTGGAAAACCGATGTCGTAAGCCTTCTGGAAGCGTTGCAACGCGCGTTGCCATTGCCGGTCGACCACTTCGACCTCACCGGCCTCGTGATAGGAAATACTCCAGTCGGGATCGTAGGCAAGCAGCTCATCGGCCACACGCCGGGCACTTTCGACATCGTGGGCGACGTAGAGCATTTCCTTGAGCTTCGACTCGTAGACAGTCTTGCGTGCTTCCCGGGCCTCGATACTGCCGCCTCTCTCGCCGCGCAACACCGCCTCGGCATACTCTTCGGCCAGCAGCATGTATTGCCGCGTGGTGGCGACGTCGCCCCGGGCCGCCGGCACCATGGCCAGGCCGCGATAGAACGAAGACAGCGAAACCAGATCCGCCGGCGTGGTGCTCGAGGCAATCTGCTTGACCGCCGCCTCGCCCGTGCCGATGAACCAGCGGTTCAGCTCGTCATCGATGGCATTGCCCTTGATTTTCCAGACGATCGCCTGGGAGCAGACATCCAGCACCCGGGCTGGCGACAGCCGATGGGCCTGCATGAGCGCCTTGAGTGCGGTGAAGTCGTCCTGATGCGAGGATTGCATCTCAAGACGGTTCTGAATGGCAAAGCGGGCCAGATGATAAGTCACCCGCTGATCGGGATAGAGCGCGTCATAAGGTACCTCGGCCAGTACCTGATTGGCGAAGCGGTACCGGCAGCTGGCGGCCAGGGACTGTGCCAGGCTCAGTTTCTGCACCGGCGGAGCCCATTCGCGCAGGTCCGCCAGCCACTTCAGCTTGGCGACCGGACCGTCCATCCCGTACGAGAAAAACTCGAGCTCATCGACGCTGATGGCGTGCCGCTGCGCGACTTCGACCAGTGTCGAGGGTTCAAGAAGTTGAGGCACCCGATAAGGCACTTCATCGAAATTCTGTTCCGCCAGCCCCGCACACACAGAGCGGGACCAGTTCGTTTGATGCACGCCCGCGTCATCGTAAAAGAACACGGCGCGCGAGAATGCGTCATCCACTTTTCTGGACATATCATCTCCCTATGACATGTAGGAACCGCGAGAGGTGTGATTAAAAATACGGCCGAAGCAATGCTTCGGCCGTACTTCACAAGACACCGGTATCTTGTGTACAGCAGACAATCAGAGGATGAACAGCGCCGAAAGGATTCGGGTCTGAACGCTTTGATATTTAATCATTTCACTATCTCCATGTGATTAAAGGTTGCTGCCGAGTTGCAGCGATATCAGGTCTAGTTGCCACCCCGAAAAAGGTCAAGGAAACTCATCCAAAAAAATTTATTTAACCGAAAAGCAGTAGCAGAGAAAAAAACCGCTCATCCTTTATATACTTAGAACATATACTCAACCGCACAAGAATTTAACTGAACAGTTAGAACACATATAGAGTCCATTGTTATCAGCGACTTACCCGCGCAAACAAAATGGCAACGGCGCCACTGCGACCATCCACTCGAACGGTTATCAATCGCTGCGCCGTTTCATTTGAATGCCTATACCCACGAGCTTATCGCCGCAACAACTTGTAATACTTCGCCTTTGCTTGACGCTTTCACAAAACTCAACTAATTAAACTTCCTTCCAGAACGGTACATGGACTTGTCCGCAGACGGAAACAAGGCACATGAATGGAACTCAACAGGCTGCCCGGCAGTCGCGAAGATCAGGAGCGATCGACGATGAAATCCCTGAGCATGGGTATCCTGGCGCATGTCGATGCCGGCAAGACCAGCCTGACCGAGCGGATACTTTTCGACGCTGGCGCCAGGCCGCGCCTGGGCAGTGTGGACTCGGGCAGCACCTACACCGACAACCTGCTCCTGGAGCGTGAACGCGGCATCACCATCAGGTCCGCGGTGGCTTCGTTCGAGCTCGACGGCATCCTGGTGAACCTGCTGGACACTCCCGGGCACCCGGACTTCATCGCCGAGGTGGAGCGCACGCTGGCCTTGCTGGACATCGCCATTATCGTGGTGTCGGCGATCGAGGGGGTCCAGGCCCAGACCCGCGTACTGGTGGGCGCCCTGCAGCGACTGGCGATTCCCCATGTGTTCTTCGTCAACAAGGTCGATCGCAAGGGGGCCGACTTCCAGCGCACCCTGGAGGCGCTCGGCAGCCACCTGAAGAGCCGGCCCCTGTCACTGGTCAGCGTGCACGATGCCGGGACTGGCCTGGCGACGGTCGAAACCAGCGATCCGGCGGCGCCCCAGGTGATGGCGCAGTGGCTGGATCTGCTGTGCGAGCATGACGAAGCCTTGCTGCACGACTATGTCAGCGCCCCTGAAGCCATTGGCAAGGCGCGCCTCGAGCGGGAGTTGCGCCAGCAACTTGGCCAAGGCCTGGTCAACCCGGTGTTCGCCGGGTCCGCCATCACCGGGGTCGGCGTCGCACAGATGATCGAGGCAATCACCCGGCTGGCCCCGGTCAAGTCTTATGACGCCAGTGCCCCTGTGCTTGCCTCGGTGTTCAAGATCGACAGAGGCTGGGGTGGGCACAAGCGCTTTCATCTCTGCATGCTGGCCGGGACCTTGCGCCTCAGGCAAACCGTCGACACGCCGCAAGGTGCGTCCAGGGTCACCGGCATTCATGTGTCCGCCAGCGGCGGCTTGCAACCCGCCACCCAGGCCACCGCAGGCCAGATTGCCTGCATCACCGGGCTCGAAGGCGTGCGCATCGGTGACCGCATCGGCGCTTGCAGCGAGCGCGGCAAAGGCGCCCACACCTTCACCCCCCCGGCTATCGAAACCCATGTCTCCCCCGCTTCGCCGGGGCAGACCAAGGCGCTCTGGGAGGCGCTCAGTGCGCTGGCCGAGCAGGATCCACTGATCGACCTGCGAAGAAATGCCGCGGGCCAGGTGTTCGTCTCGCTGTACGGCGAGGTACAGAAAGAGATCATCCAGGCCACGCTGCAGGACGAGTACGACATCCAGGCCCTCTTCGAGGAAAGCTCGGCCATCTGCGTCGAAACGTTGCTGTCGAGCGCCGAGGGCCTGGAGTCGCTCGACGATGAAGGCAATCCCTTCCTCGCCACCGTGGGTATTCGGGTCAGTCCGGGGGCGCCGGGATCGGGCCAGACATTCATCCGCGAAGCCCATGCCGGGCTGATGCCGACGAGCTTCTACAAGGCCATCGAGGAATCGGTCTTCGAAACCCTCCGGGAAGGCCGGCATGGCTGGGCGGTGCACGACTGCGAAGTCGCGCTGACCAGGGTCGACTATGCATCCCCCTCGAGCACGGCCGCTGATTTCCGCCACCTCACCCCCCTGGTGCTCGCTGCGGCGATCGGACGGGCCGGTACCCAGGTGTGCGAGCCGCGCAGCCAGTTCCGCATCGAGGTGCCCGCGGCGCTGAGCAGCCCAGTCCATGCCTTGCTGGCCAAGGCCGGCGCCACCCTCAACGGTGCGACCCTGAGCGGCGAGACCGTGCGCATTCAAGGCTCGATCGTCACCACGCGCATCTACCGGCTGCAACATGAAATCCCTAACGCCACCAGCGGCCTGGGCTTCATGGAAAGCGAACTCGCCAGCTATGCGCCAGTTGCGGGAACACCCCCCTGCCGGGAGCGGACCATGGCCAACCCTTACAACCGGCATGACTACCTTCGGCAGGTACGGCTCGGCCTGCGCATGGGCAGGCCGGCCAGCAACGCCTGATCACCTCGGCCCCGGGTTCAGACCACGGGCGCGGCGCTTACCTGGTTCAACTGATACAGATCGGCCTGCGACAGCTGCAACTGCGGGGCCGCCATGATCTCCCGCAGTTGCTCGACCGAGCTGGCTCCCACCACGGGTGCGACCACGGCGGGGCGAGACAACAGCCAGGCCAGGGCAACCTGGGTGCAGCTGCTGTCGCGCTCCTGGGCGATCCGCCGCAGCACCTCGAGGGCCTGCCAGTTCCGGGCGTTGAAGTAGTCTCGCTGCACGCCCGCCGCGCGAGGCGAGCCCGGCAAGGCTGCCTGCTGTTGGTAGCGGCCGCAGAGAAAGCCCTTGGCCAAGGGGTTGTAGGGCAACAGACCGACCCCCTCCTCCACGCACAGCGGCTGCAGTTCGGACTCGATTCGATCACGCTCCAGCAGGTTGTAGCGTTCCTGGACGCTGACATAGCCCGCCAGGGCCGAGCGCTCGCTGATCGCCAGCGACTTCATCAACCGCCAGGCCTTGAAGTTGGAGCACCCCACATAACGAACCAGCCCACGCTGCACCAGATGGTCGAAGGCCCGTAGCGTCTCCTCCACCGGGACATCGTCGTAGTCGTCATGCGCCTGATACAGGTCGATGCAGTCGACTTGCAAGCGGCTCAAGGAACCTTCGACAGCCTTGACGATATGCCGCCAGGAAAGCCCCTGGTCATTCGGCCCTGGCCCCATGCGCCCGGACACCTTGGTCGACAGCAGCACCTCGTGCCGCTTGGTCGTGGTCTGCAACCAGCGCCCGACGAACTCCTCCGAGGCCTTGCCACCCACCCCGTCGGCAAAGACCGGATAGACATCGGCGGTGTCGATCAGGTTGCCGCCTGACTCGACGTAGGTATCGAACAACCTGCGCGATGTCGCTTCATCCACCCACCAGTCGCATTGCGCGGTTCCCAGCGCAATGGCGGAAACCTTCAGCCCTGAACGGCCAAGACGCCTGTAATCCATGATCGATCCTTACTTCCCTGTGGTATTGGTTCCATGCATCCGCGGCGCAGTATAGTCGCGGCCGCCTCTGGCGCTCCCGCCCTCGCGCGATGATGTGGCGCAGCGACAGCGAGACAAACAAGCGCCAATCAGGCGCCTGCCGTTCAAGGTTGCTCGTCGTACCCTTCCCCCTCCAGCGGCTGTATCGCGAGGTAGCTGTCGACGGCATCGTCTATGGTCGGGAAGAACGCCGCTTCGCCAAACCGCGCGAACAGGCCGAACCGCTTGAGCTTGTCCTTGACCGGGTCTTTCATCTGCGCCACGCACAGCTTGATGCCGGCCTGGTGCAGGGTGTCATCCAGCTCCGCCAGCATGTCGGCGGACGTCACGTCGACGCTGGTCACCGGTTCCGCCGCCACCACCAGCCAGCGCACCGGTGTCGGCGAGGCCGCCACGGCGTCCAGCACCCGGTCGTGGAACAGCTCGGCGTTGGCGAAGAACAACGGTGCATCCCAACGAAACAGCACCACGCCGGGGATCAGGCGCGCATCGGGATAACGCGTGATGTCGTGATAGCCCTTGATCCCTTCCGCCCGTCCCAGGACCGCCGAGTAAGGGCGCCAGCCATCCCACAGGAACTCGATGACGGCAATCACGATGGCCAGGCCGATGCCTTCGATCGCGCCCAGCACGGCCACGCCGACGGTGCAGACGATGGAGAGCCAGCACTCCCAGCGCTGGATGCGGTAAATCCGCCGCAGGTCGCGGATTTCGATCAGGCCGATGGCCGATGCGATCACCACCGCGGCCAGGGCGCTGATGGGCAGGTCCTCCAGCAGGTCCGGCGCCAGCACCAGCAGCAAGGCCACGGCCAGCGCGCCGACGACCCCGGTCAACTGGGTCCTGGCGCCGGCGGCCTCGGCCACGGGGGTGCGCGAGGAACTGCTGCTGATGGCAAAACCCTGGAAAAGACCGGTCGCCAGGTTGGCGACGCCAAGCCCGACCATCTCCTGGTTCGGATCGACATAGCTGCGGGTCCGCGCCGCGTAGACCCGCGAAAGCACGCTGGTATCGGCGAACGAAACCAGGGCCACCGCGCAACCGCCGATCAGCACCGGGCCGATATCGGCACGGGTGATCCAGGGGATGGCGAACGCCGGCAGGCCCTGTGGCAGCTTGCCGAGGACCGACACGCCGGAGTTTGCCGCCAGGTCCAGCGCGGCGACGGCGACTGTCGCGGCGGTGACGGCGATCAGGATCCCCGGCACACGCTTGCTGTCCTTGAACAGCAGGATCACCCCCAGGGTCGCTGCGCCGACCAGGCAGGCGGTCCAGTTGGTCTTGCCCTCCAGTATCGCGGTGACGATGGCCCACAGGTTGCTCAGCGGCCCGTCGGCCTCGACCGAAAAGCCGAAGAACTTCGGCAACTGGCTGATCAACACCGTCAGCGCGATGCCGTTCATGTAGCCGTAGCGGATCGGCTTGGACAGCAATTCAGTGACAAACCCCAGGCGCGCGATGCCGGCCAGGACGCACACCGCCCCGGCCACGATGGCCATCATCCCCGCCAGGGCCACCGCGCGCTGCGGGTCGCCGCCGGACAATGGCAGGACCACGGCGAGAATCACCGCGGCCAGCGACGAATCCGGCCCCAGCACCAGGATCCGGCTGGGCCCGAACAGTGCATAGGCGAACAACGAAACTATGGTCGCGTAGAGGCCATAGATGCCGGGCAGGCCCGACGCCACCGCGTAGGCGATGCCGACAGGCACCAGCACCGTGGTCAGCACCAGCCCGGCTTCGAAGTCGTGGCGCAACCAGGCCATCCGATAGTCCTGCAGCATGCGCAGCCCGGGCAGCCAGCGGCTCCAGCGGTTGTGCCCGGCGCCGGCATCCCGGCGGGCAATCCGGCCGGGCTCCGGGACGGGCGGTGGAGAACCCGAGTGGCTCATGGAACGCTGGTCCTTTGTGTGCGGTGCGGATGTGCCTGGAGGCGCCGGTCAGAACTTCTGTGGAACCCGCCGCAGCGGATGGTCCGACGCCCGATAGCCGCCCGGCTTCTGGCGTTTGGGCAACACCACTTTCTCTCGTGGCACTTCCTTGTAGGGAATGCGGCTGAGCAGGTCGGAGATGATATTCAGGCGCGCGCGGCGCTTGTCGTTGGAGTCGGCCACCAGCCAGGGCCCATGTTCGGTGTCGGTGGCCTTGAACATCTCGTCGCGGGCGCGGGAGTAGTCATACCAGCGGCTGTATGACTTGACGTCCATGGGCGTCAGCTTCCAGATCTTGCGGCCATCCTTGATCCGCGCTTCGAGGCGGCGGGTCTGTTCTTCCGGGCTGACTTCCAGCCAGTACTTGAGCAGGATCACGCCCGAATCGACGATCGCCCGCTCCACCAGCGGCACCGCCTTGAGGAAGGCGACTGCCTGCTCTTCGCTGCAAAAGCCCATCACCCGCTCGACGCCCGCGCGGTTGTACCAGCTGCGGTCGAAGATCACCACTTCGCCCGCGGCGGGCAGGTGCGGCAGGTAGCGTTGCAGGTACATCTGGCTTTTCTCGCGGTCGGTCGGCGCCGGCAGCGCCACCACCCGGAACACCCGCGGGCTCAGGCGTTCGGTCAGGGCCTTGATGGTGCCGCCCTTGCCGGCGCCGTCGCGCCCTTCGAAGACGATGCAGATCTTGATGCCCTTTTCGCGCACCCATTCCTGCAGCTTGACCAGCTCGACATGCAGCCGCCGCAACTCGTCCTCATAGTCTTTTTTGCTCAGCTTCGCGTGCTCAACGGCAGTGCCCTTGGTGGCGCCCTTGTTGTTTTTTGCCATGACCGGAACCTCGTGCCAGACGTTATAGATCGCGTGAGTCTAGTCGATGATCCGCCATCCATAGGGCTGCCCAGGCCGGCCGGGAGCGCGGCGAGGACCAGCGCCCCGCCCGCTCGTCCCAGGATCAAAACACCGCGATATGGGCATCCGTGCGCGGTTCGGTGCCGCCGCACAGCACGCCGCTTTGCGGGTCGCGCAGGATGATCTGCCCGCGCCCGTAGCTGGTCAGGTCGCAGGCCACCTGCACCTCGTGCCCGCGCCGCGCCAGGGCGGCGCTCATGTCCCGCGAGGCGTTCTGTTCGATCCCCACATGCAGCCCGCCCAGCCATTGCCAGCGCGGCGCATCCAGGGCCGCCTGCGGGTTGAGGCCGAAATCCACCAGGTTCATGACCATCTGCACATGCCCCTGGGGCTGCATGTAGCCGCCCATCACGCCAAACGGCCCCATTGGCACACCGCCCTTGCTGAGGAAACCCGGGATGATGGTGTGGAAGGTCTTCTTGCCGGGCGCCAGGCAGTTGGCGTGCGCAGGATCGAGGCTGAACTCTTCGCCGCGGTTCTGCAGGGCGATGCCGCTGTCGGGCAGCACCACGCCCGAACCGAAGCCGTGATAGTTGCTCTGGATGAACGACACCATGTTGCCCTCGGCATCGGCGCTGGCCAGGTAGACCGTGCCGCTGGCGTGCGGGTCGCCCGGCTGCGGGGCCTGCGCCTGTTCGCCGATCTGCGCCCGGCGCCGGGCCGCATAGCGGTCGCTGAGCAAATCCTCCACCGCGACCCGCATATGCGCGGGGTCGGTGATGTAGTGCAGGCCGTCGCTGTAGGCCAGCTTCATCGCCTCCAGCTGGCGGTGCCAGGTCTGCTGGCTGTCGCGGTGATCGAAGTCGAAGCCTTCAAGGATCTTCAGGGTCATCAGCACCACCAGGCCCTGGCCGCTCGGCGGAATCTCCCAGACGTCCACGCCGCGATAGTTGACCTTGATCGGCTCGACCCACTGCGCGCGGTAATCCTGCAGGTCGCTGGCGCGCAGGTAACCGCCGGTGGCCCGCGAGTGCTGGTCCAGGCGTTGCGCCAGGGCACCCCGGTAGAAACTTTCGCAGCCGCTGGCGGCCAGTTCCGCCAGGGTCCGGGCTTGCGCGGGGTTGCGAAACATCTCCCCGGCCCGGGGTGCCCGGCCGTCGATCAGATAGGTGTCGAACCAGCTGTCGAGCACGGTGTTGCGGCTCGGGGTGAAGTTCTCCAGCGCGCTTTGCCATTGCAGGGCAACCACCGGCGACACCGGGAAACCGTCGTGCGCCAGGCTGATGGCGGGCTGCAGCAAGTCGGCGAATGGCAGACGGCCGAAACGCTTGGACAGCTCGGCCCAGGCTGACGGGCAACCCGGCACCGTCACTGGCGTCCAGCCGTGCAACGGCATCTGTTCATGGCCGGCGGCTTTCACCGCCTCGATGCTCAGGGCCTGGGGGGCCACGCCGTTGGCATTCAGGCCATGCAGTTTGTTCTGGGTCCAGACCAGGGCAAAGGCGTCGCCACCGATGCCGCAGCCGGTGGGCTCGACCACGGTCAAGGCCGCCGCCGTGGCGATCGCGGCGTCGATGGCGTTGCCACCGCGGCGCATGATTTCAATGCCGGCCTCGGCGGCCAATGGCTGGGACGCCGCGACCATGCCGCGCTTGGCGAACACGCTTTGCCGCTGGGAGGCGTAGGGATACTCGTGGGCAGAAAATTTGAACATGGCAGGACTCACACAAGATTGAGGATTCGGGTTCACAACACCCGGCTGAGAAAGGCCCGGGTCCGGGCGTGGCGGGGCTGGCTGAAGATCTGCTCGGGCGGGCCCTGCTCGATCAGCTCGCCCTGGTCGAGCACCACCACCCGGTCGGCCACTTCGCGGGCAAAGCCCATTTCGTGGGTGACCACCACCATGGTCATGCCCTCCTCCGCCAGTTCCCTCATCACTTGCAGCACTTCGCCCACCGTCTCCGGGTCGAGGGCGCTGGTCGGCTCGTCGAACAGCATCGCCTGGGGTTTCATCGCCAGCGCCCGGGCGATCGCCACCCGCTGTTGCTGGCCACCAGACAACATTGAAGGATAGTGGCCGGCCTTCTCCGCCAGCCCCACACGCTTGAGCAGTGCCCGCGCCTGTTGCTCCGCGGCGGCGCGCGGCACTCCAAGCACGTGGACCGGCGCCTCGATGATGTTTTCCAGGGCAGTCATGTGCGGGAACAGGTTGAAACGCTGGAACACCATGCCGATGTCCCGGCGCTGGCGGGCGATGTTGCGTTCCGAGTCGCGCACCAGGCTGCCGTTGGCCCGCGTGCGGTAGCCCATGGGCTGGCCGGCGACGCGGATCTGCCCGGCCTGGATGTCTTCCAGCAGATTGATGCAGCGGATAAAGGTGGTCTTGCCCGAGCCGGAGGCGCCGATCAGCACCACCACTTCGCCGCGCCGCACTTGCAGAGAGATGCCCTTGAGGATCTCCAGGTCGCCGAAGGACTTATGAATATCCAGGGCTTCGATGACCAGTTCTTCACTCATGTGCGCCATGCTCAACGCCCCCTCAGCAGCTTCATGGTGTTACGCCCGAACAGGCGGCTGGCCGCCGGCGCCGGCCGCTCGGACTGGCCGAAACGGCTCTCCAGCCAACGCTGGAAAAAGCCCCAGAGCGTGGTCAACGCCAGGAAGTAGATAGCAACCACCAGGTACAGCTCGAACACCCGGAAGGTCGCCGAGGTGACCATCTGCGTACTGAGCAACAGCTCTTGCACGCCGATGACGCTGACCAGGGTGGTGTTCTTCAGCATCACGTTGAACTCGTTGCCCAGTGGCGGGACTATCACCCGGAACGCCTGGGGCAGCACGATGCGCCGCATCAGCTTGGGAAAGGTCATGCCCAGGGAGCGCCCGGCCTCGTACTGGCCTTTATCCACCGCACCGATGCCGGCGCGGATGATCTCGGCCATGTACGCGCCTTCGTTGAGGCCCAGGGCGATGATCGCCGCCTGGATATTGCCCGGCACCACGAACCAGCCCAGGTCCAGGTCCTCGAAGCGGAAAATCCCCCCGGCCGCCAGCGCCGTGTACAGGAACACGATCTGCACCAGCAGCGGCGTGCCGCGCATCAGCCACACATAAAAGCGCACCGGGTACTGCAACAGCGGGTTGCGCGACAGCTTCATCAGCGCCGCCAGCAACCCCAGCACACAGCCCAGGAGCATGGCCGACACGCTGATCAGGCAGGTCAGCCCGAGCCCCGTCAGGTAGACATCGCTGGGCAGCAACAGGTACTGCCAGAACACGTCCCAATTGAAGTTCATCGAGCCTGCCCTCAGTCCAGTTTGTCGCTGCCGACATGCCATTTATCCAGCAACGCGGCGTAGCTGCCGTCGGCGCGCATGTCCTGCAGGATCGTGCCCAGCGCCGCGCTCAGTTGCGGGTCCTGCTTACGCACGCCGAAGCCAGTGAGGATCCGGTTGAACGCCGGCACCGCCGACTGGAACAGGTCCGGGGCCAGTTGCTGATAGTGCCCGGCGGATTCCACCGTGGTGCCGAAAGCGTCCACCTGGTTGATGCGCAGCGCCTGGAAGGCATCGGCGTCGACGTTGTACACCACCAGTTTCATCGGTGGCTTGCCGGCCGCCACTAGCTTGTCGTTCTCGGCGCCGAGCAGGAGGCGGATGGTCGAACCGTTGCTCACCGCCACCTTGAGCCCGGACAGGTCCTCCAGGCTGTTCACCGCTTTCGGGTTGCCCTTGGGCACCACGATCGACTGGCTGGAGTACATGAAATTGACGATGTCGATCACTTCCCGGCGCTCGGGCTTGTCGAACAACTGGTCGACGATCATGTCGCATTGCTGCGCCAGCAGTGCCGGGATCAGCCCGGCAAAAGGCGAGATGCGCCACTCGACTTGCTTGCCCCCCAGGCGCTGGGCAATCGCCTCGCCCATGTCCACTTGCAGCCCGACCGGTTTCTGTTGCGTGTCGAAGGACACCAGCGGCGGCGAGTCCATGCCGGAGCAGTAGACGATCTTCTCACTCTTGCTCAAGCGCTCCGGCAACTCGGGGGCGGCTTGCGCCCATTGGGAACAACCTAGATTCAGGAAACATAGACTCAAGGTAAGAACGGCAGCTGACGCGCAAGGCTTGTGCATGGCATTACTCCGGTCATGTCGGGTAGCAAGGGGGGATGGCGCTAACGGCAGGCGTT
Organism: Pseudomonas sp. GW531-T4; assembly: GCF_017349615.1. Taxonomy (NCBI): domain Bacteria; kingdom Pseudomonadati; phylum Pseudomonadota; class Gammaproteobacteria; order Pseudomonadales; family Pseudomonadaceae; genus Pseudomonas; species Pseudomonas sp. GW531-T4. Next base: position 57,711 of record NZ_JACMZT010000035.1, on the reverse strand, counting down.
AGCGCTCGACAAGAAATGCGATTTTTTACTGATGGGCCTCCAGGAACTGGATCAGCCGCGGGATGGTGCCTTCGATGTGCTCGCACACCACCTGCGCCGCCTTGTCCGGGTCGCCGGAACGCAGCGCGGCAATGATCGAGGCGTGTTCGTCACGGGCGCTGCGGGGCTTGTCGGCGTGTTGCAGCCACAGGCGCATGTGCGGCTCGATCACCGAATACAGCGCCGAGATCTGCCGCATCAGCCGTGGGCGTTCGCTCAGGCTGCACAGGTATTCATGGAAGGCGCGATGGCGGCTGACCCACTCGGCGCCGTCTTCGCGGTAGTCGTCCATCTCATCGAGCAGGCGCTCCAGATGGCTGAAATGGCGCTCGGTGATCTTGCCCACCGCCACGCGGATCGCCAGGCCTTCGAGGGCGCTGCGCATTTCGAAGACTTCGCGCATTTCATCGATGTTCAAGCCACGGACAATGGCCCCGCGATTGGGCCGCAAGGTCACCAGGCCATCGGCATCCAGGCGCCGGAAGGCTTCGCGCACCGGCATGCGGCTCATGTTGATTTCGCTGGCGATGTCCTCGGCAATCAACCGCTCGCCAGTGCGGAAGCGCCCTTTGCAGATCGCTTCCAACAGAAAGTTGTAGGCCTCCTCCTCCGCGGTCACGGGCTGGCGCTCGGTATAGGCTGGGGCGAATTTCATCGGCGGCACCTTTTGTATTTTTGTATCCAATTATCCATATGGCCAAAACAGCACATTGCGTGCCAAGGACCCGCCGCGTTGTGCAGGTGCTTGATTCGGTTGGTTTTTGGTTAATCAGGAAGGCTGGCGAAGAGAATTGCTGATCACGACAGCGAGTGAAAACGCCCCAGGACGGGGCTCATGGTGCGCAGAACAGGTGCTGGCGGTAACACCGGCTGCAGGCGAGTCACCCGAGGTTCTAACGGCCTCCTTGCAGGAAACTCACCGCCGCCGCGCTGGACGCGGCATAGAGGCTGGGACTTGAGTGCGGCATCCGGCAAACACGCTGCACGACCGCGTTCCCGATACGCCTGGAGTGTTGGTCGATGTCCATGACCTCGTCGAAGCTGGTCACTGCTGCACCGGGTATTTTTTGCAGGACCTCATCAACGACCCGGGCGATATCGGTGAAGCGGATACGGTGGGTGAGAAAGGCCTCCACAGCCACCTCATTCGCGGCATTGAGCACGGTGCTCATCGCCCCGCCTTCACGGATGACTTCAAGGGCCAGGGCCAGACACGGAAACCGCGCCAGGTCGGGTGCTTCGAAGGTCAGCGTGGCGACTTTCACCAGGTCGAGCGGTTCGGCGCCAGAATCGATGCGCTGGGGGTAGGCCAGCGCATGGGCAATCGGTATGCGCATGTCCGGACTGCCCAGTTGCGCCAGCACCGACTGGTCGCGATAGACCACCATCGAGTGAACGATGCTTTGCGGGTGTATCAACGTCTCGATGCGTTCAGCAGGAATATCGAACAGCCAGCGCGCCTCGATAAGCTCCAGGCCCTTGTTCATCATGGTCGCCGAGTCGACGGAAATCTTGCGCCCCATGCGCCAGTTCGGATGGGCGCAGGCTTCGTCCGGGGTGACCTGGTCCAGTGTCTGTAACGGGCGATTCCTGAACGGCCCTCCAGACGCGGTAAGGATCAGTCGCTGCACGTCTCCGGAAGCCCGTTGTGCGCCGTGCAGACACTGGAAAATGGCATTGTGTTCGCTGTCCAGCGGCAGGATGGTCGCCCCCGAATTCGCCGCGGCTTCCATGAACAGCGTACCGGACATGACCAGGGCTTCCTTGTTGGCCAGGAGTATCTTTTTCCCGGCCCGCGCGGCACTCAAGGTGGGCGGCAATCCGGCTGCGCCGACGATAGCGGCCACCACCGTGTCGCAGTCGGCGGCACAGGCTGCCGCACACAGAGCCTGTGCCCCGCATTGAACTTCGGTATTCAACCCGGCTGCCTGCAAGTTGGCTTGAAGTTCGATGGCGTGGTGCGGCTCACTGACAATCGCCAGTGCCGGACGAAACTTCAAACACTGCCGATAGAGTTTTCCTATGTTGCGATGTGCCGTCAGGCCATGAATAACGGCCGTCTGCGGATTGCGCGCGACGACATCCAGCACATTGTCGCCAATAGACCCGGTGGAACCGAGAACAAACAGCCGCTGCGACATGATTTATCGTCCTGAAGTAGAAAGTTAATCCATGTTCTTACAGAACAAACAGCAACTTACTTAGAACAATGAAACGATCACTTTAAAAATGGCAGTAAAAAAACCGCACTCGAATGTTGCCTCGCTGGCAACGGCGCCGGGCACCCGGATTTCCGGTTTGCCAAGGCTAGCAAGGCAAAATCCATTAGCCAGTGCAGCCGCTGAATAAATCGAAATAAGCGAATTACAAAGCGCTGCCAATTGTTCTATCGAGCAAAAAATTGAATTAATGCAGGCATCTAGCAGACTCGAGCATTCGAAATAAAACCATCGCAGCCTGAAATTAAAAATTATAGGGCGCACTCTTGCAGCGCTTTGGAAACTGCCTAATGTGAGCACTCACGTTACATCGCATAAAAAGTCTCATCTCGACAAAGTCTTGTCCCGATATAGTTGTCATGCGCTTTACGCAATAAAAATTGCCAGCACAATTATGGAGTTGTATCGGAGGTTTCATGGAAGAAACACTTATTCTGGTCAATAAAGACGACTGTCAGACCGGGTTTGCGGAAAAGCTGCATATCCATCAGCAAGGGCTCTTGCACCGGGCTTTCTCGATTTTCATCTTCGATCGACAGGGCCGTTTGCTGTTACAGCAACGGGCGCTGGGCAAGTATCACTCTCAGGGTTTGTGGACCAATACCTGCTGCGGCCATCCACGTCGCGGCGAGACCACCGAGGCCGCGGCCAGGCGCCGGCTGTTCGAGGAAATGGGGCTTGAATGCGAGCTGCGGCTCGTCTCCCAACTGCTCTACCATGAGCAGGTTTCCAACCAGCTGATCGAGCATGAATACGACCATGTGTTCGCCGGCATCTGCCAGCAGGATCCGGTCGCCAATCCCGAGGAAGCGCTCGCCTGGCAATGGCTGAGCCTGGCGCAAGTATCCCAGCGCCTCAGCCAGGCGCCACAGACCTTCAGCATCTGGTTTCGCCGGATCTTCGAACGCCACGGAATCATCGGTTTGCGCGCCTGGCAAGAGCAGGCGCGAAGCGCCCTGTTCGATGCGTGGCGGCACGCCATCGTCGAGCGCACCGAACGCATGCTCGAGCAGCAACTGCCCTCCTCCGAAACGTTGCCATCGGCCCTGCACCAGGCCATGCGTTACGCCGTGCTGGGGGGTGGTAAACGTATGCGCCCACTGTTGTGCCAGGCTGCCGGCCTGGCCGCCGGAGCCAACCCGGCGGCGCTGGACATGGTGGGGGCCGCGCTGGAAATGATGCACGTCTACTCGCTGGTCCATGACGACTTGCCCGCGATGGACGACGATGAGCTGCGCCATGGCCGTGCCACCGTGCATGTGCAGTTCGATCAGGCCACGGCGATTCTGGTGGGCGATGCCTTGCAGTCCCAGGCATTCATCACCTTGCGCCGTGTGCCGGTGGCGGCCGAGCGTCAGGCTTTGCTGATGGGTGAGCTGGCCATGGCGGTCGGTTCACTGGGCATGGCCGGCGGTCAGATGATCGACATCGGCAGTGTCGGTCAGGCGCTGGACCTCACCCGGCTCGAGCAGATGCACCGGATGAAGACCGGCGCCTTGATCCGGGCCGCGCTGCGCATGGGCGCCCTGTGTGCCGAGGGCGCGCCGTTCGACCTCGAGCCCCTGGATCGCTACGCGGCCGCGATCGGCCTGGCGTACCAGGTGGTCGACGATATCCTCGATGCCACGGCCGACACCGCGACCCTGGGCAAGACCGCCGGCAAGGATGCCCAGGACCACAAGCCCAACTACGTTTCGCTCCTTGGCCTGGAGCCTTCGCGACGACTCGTCAGGCAACTGGACGAGCGCGCGCACCAGGCACTCGAGCCGCTGGCTGAACGTGCGGAGCAGCTGCACGAGCTGGCCGACCTGGTGATCAACCGCTTGCACTGACTCGCTCTCCCCGCTCACGGGAATACGTGGGCATGGCTCAACGGAAGGAATCCCAGCATGTTCGAGCTACTGAACACGGTAAACACCCCGGCCGACCTGCGCGCCCTGCATAGTGCGGCCCTCGCTCCCCTGGCGGATGAGTTGCGGGCGTTCATCCTGCATAGCGTCTCGAGCACGGGTGGGCACCTGGCCGCGAACCTGGGCACCGTCGAGTTGAGTATCGCCCTGCACTATGTGTTCGACACGCCACGGGACCGGATCGTCTGGGATGTCGGCCATCAGTCCTATGCCCACAAGATCCTTACCGGACGCCGCGAGGCCATGGCCGGCATTCGTCAGTTGGGCGGGATTTCCGGCTTCCCCAGGCGCCAGGAGTCGGAATACGACGCCTTTGGCACGGCCCATTCCAGCACCTCGATTTCCGCCGCGCTGGGCATGGCGCTGGCGGCACGCCACAGTCGCGAGCCACGGCACAGCATTGCGGTGATCGGCGATGGCGCCTTGAGCGGTGGCATGGCATTCGAAGCGATGAACAACGCCGGCCTGTACCAGGACCTGCCGCTGCTGGTGATCCTCAACGACAACGACATGTCGATTTCGCCCCCCGTCGGCGCCCTGCGGCACTATTTCGGCAAGCTCACCGCCCAGCGCTGTGCGGTGGCGGTCAAGGAACGCATCAAGCACTTGCTGCAGGAAGCACCGGTCCTGCGCGAGCTGGCCCATCGCGCCGAAGCCCAGGTCAAGGGCCTGATGACCTCGGCCACGCTGTTCGAAGCTTTGGGCTTCAACTACAGCGGCCCCATCGACGGTCACAACCTGGACGAACTGATACCGGCGCTGCAAGCGCTCAAGGACCTGCGCGGGCCCCAGTTGCTGCACATCGTCACGCAAAAGGGCCACGGCTACTCGCCGGCCGCCGCCGACCCGGTGCTCTATCACGGCCCGGGCAGGTTCAACCCGGTGCAAGGCATCCTGCCCGGCGCAGCCAGCCAGCCGACCTACACCCAGGTGTTCGGCCGCTGGCTTTGCGATGAGGCAGAACGGGATGCGCGGGTCGTCGCGGTGACCCCGGCGATGCGCGAAGGCTCGGGGCTGGTGGAATTCGAGCAACGATTCCCCGCGCGCTACTTCGATGTCGGGATTGCCGAACAGCACGCGCTGACCTTCGCCGCCGGCCTGGCAAGCGAGGGGCTGAAACCGGTGGTGGCGATCTACTCGACGTTCCTGCAGCGGGCCTATGACCAGTTGATTCATGACATCGCGATCCAGAACCTGCCCGTGGTGCTCGCCATCGACCGCGCCGGCATCGTCGGCGCCGATGGAGCCACCCATATGGGCGCCTTCGATATCGCCTTCCTGCGCTGCGTGCCGAACCTGGTGGTGATGGCCCCGGCGGACGAAAACGAATGCCGGCAGATGCTGAATACCGCCCTGCTCCAGGACGGTCCTTGCGCGGTGCGCTACCCACGGGGTGTCGGCAGCGGGATCGCGGCCCGCTCCGAGCTGACGCCGCTGGCACTGGGCAAGGGCGAAATGCGGCGGATTTCCAGCCAGTCGTCGGGCTGTCGCATCGCCATCCTGGCCTTCGGTTCGATGCTGCTACCCGCGCTGGGTGCGGCCGAAACCCTCGATGCCAGCGTCGCCAACATGCGCTTTATCAAGCCTCTCGACGGCGCCCTGATCGAGCGGCTCGCGTGCAACCACGACCTGTTGGTCACCCTGGAAGAAGGTTGCGTGATGGGCGGTGCCGGTTCGGCTTGCCTGGAGTATCTGGCCACCACCGGGCTCTCGCGCCCCGTGCTGCAACTGGGCCTGGGCGATCAATTCATCGAGCACGGCGCGCCGGAAAGACTGCTCGGGCTCTGCGGCCTCGATGCCGAGGGCATCAGCGCATCGATCCACGCTTTCCTCATCGAGCACAGTCTGCAAGACCCGGTCAGTGACCACGCAACGGACAGGCTTTCGCTGCGTGCCAGAGCCTGAAGTGAATCTTCACAAGGAGACAGCCATGAGCATTCAAGCCAGAGAGCCAGCCATCGCCGATGAAACCCGTCTGCCGTATCGCGTCATCCAGGGTTCCAGTGTCGATACCTATCAGGAAAAGGTCGTTTATACCTACGGAGACAGCCCCGAAGATTGGCGCAAGGCCATTGGCAACTACATCCTGTTCCAGTTCGGAGTCTATGACGATCCTCGCTCGACGCCGCCAATCAGCCTCGACGAATCGGGAATTCGTTATTTCGAGCGACAACTGAAACTGGCCGGCCTGGAAGAGCCCGATCGGCCGCCGATCAGGCGCATTCTCGATATCGGCTGTGGCTGGGGCTACATCCTCAAGTACCTGGCCGAACGTTTCCCGGAATGCCAGCGCCTGGACGGGGTGAATGTCAGCCGGCGCCAGCTGGAGTACTGCGCGAAGTTTCACGCCGAGCAAGGGCTGTCGGAGCGGATCGATCTCTACCTGTGCAATGCCAAGGACATCGAGTTGTTGCCCGACGCGGATGAGCCTTATGACCTGGTGATCATTCGCGGAGTGATCTCGCACTTCCCCGACGAACTGTACGAAACCGCCATGCGCGCCCTTGCCGGCCGGGTTCGCCAGGGCGGCAGCGTGATCATCTCGGACAACCTCTACAACACTCCGCCGCAAGCCTATACCTCCGATACCCCGGACGAGGTCGACCGGCTGGCCTGCAAGCACCGCAAGGCGCCGGGGTACTTTCGCGATGTGCTCGAACAGAGCGGTTTCACCCTCCATGACATGCGGGTCCTGCCGGCCAATATCGATGTCGCCCGCTGGTTGATGGACGCCAAGGCCAACATCGAAAACAAAGAGCTATTTCCCCATGGGGTCACGGGCGCGCTGGAGGAACTGCGGGTGCTGGCGGAGAACTGGTCGGTGGCGCTGCTCAAGAACAAGGTCTCGACCTATAGCGTGATTGTCTGCAAAAAATAGGGCAGCGACCGGAGATTAATCATGGAAGTGTTCTCGATGGTAGAGCAAGACAGCATCGTCCCCATCACCTTCTTGCCTGGGCGCAAGCGCAGCGAAACCGGCCTGGAAGAAACGGTGTTGCCCTACCCCAATGGTTGGTTCTGCGCCTGCTTCAGCCATGACCTGAAACCCGGACAGGTACTGACAGTCCCGTTTATGGGGCAGGAGCTGGTTATATATCGAACCATGTCCGGTATTGCCCGAGCCATTGACCCTTATTGCCCCCATCTTGGTGCCCATCTGGGGCATGGCGGGAATATTGTCGGGGAGGAGCTGGTTTGCCCTTTTCATGGGATGGCATTTAACCCAGATGGCATTTGTGTGGGGATCCCCAGTGGCCAAAAGCCGCCGACCGCCGCGTTGACGCAGCGTTACTCGACCGAAATCAATGGCGGGATATTTATCTGGTGCCATGAAGGCTCTCTCCCTCCCTATTGGCAGTTGCCGATATTGCATCCAGAAGGTTTTTCTCAGAGAAGGTACAAGACATTCAACCTGCAAGGGCTCTGTCAGGACATGACAGAAAACAGTTCCGATGTTCTCCACTTTTCTTACTTGCACGGACTTCAAGACGTTGACACTCAACATCAAGAGGACGGCATAAAGATGACCTACATTATGCAAGCCAAGTTTCTTGGTCAGCAGGTCAGTATGAAAATCGTCTGCTATGGCCTGGGGTTTGCCTTCGGTGAAGCGTCATTCCCGCGCTTGGGGTTGATTGCTCGAACGCAAGTGACAGGAACACAAACCGCACCGCGGAAATGGACGCTGAGAATGAGCGACGATCTCCATATTGCAAAAATAGAAAAACTTCCTCGTTTTCTGCGCTACATCAGCTACACCATTTTGCTGCCCTATGCTCATCGCTGGTTTGTGAAAACGGTACAGGAGGACTTCGAAATCTGGAACAACCGGAAATATATGGAGCGCCCGCACTTTATGAGTGGTGAAGGCAACATTGCCATCTATCGCCGCTGGTCCGCACAGTTCTACCCAACAGGAAAATCATGAAATGACTATCAAACTTCCCCCGCTACCTCAACCCTTCTCGTTTGCCGTGCACCCGAGTTATTGCCCTGGAAATCCGAGTCCGTTTCTTGATCTGGATATTTACGATCATAGTCCGTTCGAGCGGGTCACCAGGGACTATGCGGATCGTTTTGAATTGTATCAGGACGAGATTCAGCGTCAGCGCCTGGCAAACATTCACTGTAGTTGGTTGGGTGCCATGATGTATCCGACTGGGACGGAGGAGTTATTGCAGGTTGGTGTTGATTTTTGCATGTGGGCTTTTGCCTACGATGATGAATATTGCGACGAGGGGCCGATTGCCCGAGACCCGAATAAACTCATACAGGCATCGGTGGAAATCTGGCGGCAGTTCGAATCTCCGGAATACCAACTGACCAACGATCGTTATGCATTGGCTGCCCGGGACTTGCGTATTCGCCTTGATAAGTATGCCAAGCCGGAGCAGACCGGCAGGTTTGTCGAAGCCATGCGTATCTATTTGATGGCGGAGATGTGGAAAGCGACCAATGCCACGCCTACTGTCAGCGATTGTGTTTTTATGCGGGCTACCGGCGGTGGGGCCTGGGCATTTCCGGCATTGGGACATGCTATTGCCGATATCGATATTACCCAGCGGGAATATGAAGATCGGCGTGTGCGAGCGCTATTCGAAATGCTCTCCAGCTTAATGGCCTGGGAAACGGAACCCCATGCCTTCAGCAAGGAGATGGAGCGAGGGGCAAACTATAAAGAGCACAATTTGATCCGGGTGATGATGCGCGAAAACCAGTGCAGTTTCGACTCGGCTGTTGAAGATTATCTGGAAATGCGTTTGCGCTTGCTAAGTCTTTTTCTACGTTTGAAGGCTGAGGTAGACAGTTATGCCTCCGAAGGGGTTAAAGCCTATATTGAATCTGTTATTCGCTACTATGTTGGCGCGACTGTCTGGTCGCAAAATACCAGGCGATACAAGTCATTGAGCGGCAACATAGATGACCATATTTTTGTAGGAGGACAGTTAACAGCGCCACAACCACCGGAGGTCTTCAGCAACACAAAGCCCATTGATATAGACGGGGTGAGATGGTGGTGGGAATACGACCCACTCAATAAACAAGCATCAGATGGGGCTACCCTTAAGTATCGTCCGGCGAGTGTTTAGGCTGTATGGCGTAGCGATGTATGTGCGTCACAAGATCGTGCATAACCGGACGAAAACCCAGCAGTACCCTAACGACCCGATATAAAACCTGATGATGTACTCGGTTTGTCGGTTTGTTCCAAGGAGAGGGAAATGAAACAGTCCACCGTCCCATCACCAGTGCCATTCATCCTGATTCCGAGCACACCGATGCCCAGTCTGCGTTATGGATGGAGCACTTTCCCTCTATTCAGCCTAGGACTATTCATAATTAAGGAGAGTGTCATGGCAATTATTACGTTACCTAGTATCTATTGCCCTTTTTCACACACTCAACACCCAAAGGCCGACCAGTTCGACCAATGCACGGCGGACTGGCTGCAACACTGGGAGCTCTATTGGGATGATAAACAGAGACAGAGAATGATTCGGCCTGGCTGGGGAGTATTGGCATCACTGGCCTACCCCAAAGGCACTGACGAATTGATTCAGATCGCATCCGACTGGATGGCGTGGGCCTTTGCCTGGGACGATGAGTGGTGCGATGAAAGCCCGGTTACAAAGAAGCCGGAGGACATGATCGTCGCATTCGCAAGAATGAACCGGGCATTGGAATGCCCGGAGTTCCCCGTCGCCCCGGATGACCGTTATGCCTTGTCCATGCAAGAACTGCGCATCCGCCTCGAGCAACACGCCACTCCCATTCAGGTGAATCGTGTGGTTGAAGCCCAAAAAGGCTATTTCATGATCGAAATGATCAAGGCGGCGTCCCTTTCGCCCGGCTTGAATGAGTCTACGTTCATGCGTCTGACGGGCGGCGGCGGGATGGTTTTTCCGAGCCTTACCCATGTTGTTGCCGATATCGATATTAGCCAGGAAGAGTTTCTTGACCGCCGGATAGTGGCGATGACGGAAATGGCAGCCACTCTCGTGGTATGGGAAAACGAGTTTTTTTCCTACGCGAAAGAGAGTATGCGCGCCAGCCTCGACGAGCGTGGACACAACCTCATCGATGCCGTAAGGAGGGAGTTCAACTACACCGAGCGGCAAGCACTGGCATGGTTCAACGTGATGCACGACCGGATTATCGGTTTGTTTGTCCGCTTGCGCGAACAACTGCTTCAGGACGCCTCTGCCGAGGTCGAACAATATATTGAAGCGCTGATTCATTATCAGACAGGCGTCCTCGAGTGGCATCGAATGGATGAGCGCTATCGCATTCTGGGCCCCGGAGACCCCACGCCTTGTTACGAAGGTGGCCACAGTACCGACCAGTCACATGATCACAGCCTCGATCCGGTTCCCATACCGTCGATTCAATGGTGGTGGGACTACGACCCTGCTCGTCCTGCACCTGTCAAAAAGTTCCATCCCAATGATCATGTTGCAGCGGCCAGACAAGCTGGGCGTGAGTTCAACGCCCGTCAAGTGCCCTATGTCTACAAGCAACAGCGGGGCTGAACACATCGATCAAACAACGGCTGAGCAGAACTTGGAGCATCGGCAAGTCAAGGACTGAAGATGCATGCCCTCTGCAGATTGGCAGCCGTTGATATGCGGCCTGAAAAGCCTGGGAGTGCACATGAATCAGCGCCAATCCAGCGTCGACACACGTCAGCCATTGCCCTATGCCAATGGTTGGTTCGCGATATGTTTCAGCCATGAACTCAAGCAGGGAGCCGTTCTTGCGTTGCCGTTCATGGGCCAGGAGCTTGTGGTGTACCGCACTCGATCGGGGCAGGTGCGCACCGTCGATCCATATTGCCCACATCTCGGAGCGCATCTTGGGCATGGTGGCAAAGTCGAAGGCGAGAATCTGGTCTGCCCGTTTCATGGCTTGGCATTCAACCCCGAAGGCCATTGCATACGCACCGGAATCGGGCAAAAGCCGCCTTGTGCAAAATTGCCCCACAAGCAGACACGTGAATCCAATGGCGTAGTACTGGTATGGAACAGTAGCGGCGGATACCCGCCTGACTGGGAAATACCGGAGCTCGACACCACCGGGTTCTCCCTTCCCGCCTATAGCCGCTACGACCTGGCCGGGTATGCCCAGGACATGATCGAAAATAGCGCGGATATGCTGCACTTTGCCTGGGTCCATGGGTTCACGGACGTCGCCATGTCCCACCAGACAGACAGCTCCAAGATGGAGCTCAATCTAAGTGCTCGCTGGCGCGGGGTGCCGTTACACATGCACGTTACAAGTCATGGCCTTGGATACGTACTTGTAAAAAGCCAAATGCCGCGCTTCGGGGTGCAAGTAAAGACCCGAGGGTTTGCCACTCAGACGCGCCCTTTGGAGTGGACATTCCGCTGGTCCGATATCGTTCGCGTTGCATACTTGGACAGGTTCCCGGCCATTCTGCGCAAGCCTGCGTATGCCCTTCTGATCAAGCTTGCACACCTCTGGTTCGTGCGAGTGGTCAGTGACGACTTTCCTATCTGGAACAACCGACGCTATGTGGTGGATCCGAAACTGATCGCTGGCGAGGGCGCATTGATGGCGTACCGACGTTGGGCGTCCCGGTTTTATCCCCATGAAGTCGAACCACAGTTAGATATCCGCGGAGCGGAACAGACTGCGCAAAAAATTTCTGCGAAATTGACCGAGTGACCTCATTCAATGCTTCCAGGGCTATGGGGTGGAATGAACGCCCGGCAAGTCTTCACGCCAGACCAACACTGTGCGGCAACAACCGACTGAGGGATCGCCATGAAAATCATCCTTGCCCAGCCCCGCGGTTTCTGCGCAGGCGTGGTGCGGGCGGTAGAGACTGTCGAGCAGGCACTCGAGCTGCAGGGTGCCCCGGTGTATGTGCGCCACGAGATCGTGCACAACCAGCATGTGGTCGATAGCCTGCGGCGCAAGGGTGCGCTGTTCGTCGAGGAACTGGATGAAGTACCGGCGAATGCGCTGGTCATTTTCAGCGCCCATGGCGTGGCCAGGGTCGTCGAAGACCAGGCCCGCCAACGCCATTTGCGGGTGCTGGACGCCACTTGTCCGCTGGTGAGCAAGGTGCACAACCAGGGCCGTCAGTACGCGGCCCGCGGCTATCGGTTGATTCTTATCGGCGAGCCCGGGCACCCGGAAGTGCTCGGCACCCTGGGGCAGATTCCGGCACAGGTGACGGTCTTGCTGACAGTGGCCCAGGTCGAGGCGCTCGAGTTTGCGGCCGATACACCACTGGCCTACATCACCCAGACCACCTTGAGCGTCGACGACACCCGTCAGGTCGTGGCAGCGCTCCGTCGGCGCTACCCGCAGATTGTCGGCCCCGACACCCGGGATATCTGTTACGCGGTACAGAACCGCCAGGTCGCCGTGCGGGCCTTGAGTGCCTGTGTCGACCTGGTGCTGGTGGTCGGCAGCCAGAAGAGCGCCAACTCCGTGACCCTGCGCGACATCGCCGGCGAAAGCGGCATTCCCAGCTACCTGATTGCCGATGGCCGTGCGTTGCGTCGCGAGTGGTTCGATCAGCGACCGACCGTCGGTATTACCGCTGGGGCCTCGACGCCGGAGTCCATGATCGACGATGTGCTGGCGGCCCTGGCACGCATCGCACCACTGGATATCACGAGCCTGCCGGGGCCTGAAGAGCAGGTCCAGTTTCGTCTGCCGGCCGGGCTGATCGCCCGCCAGTGAGACGCCCTCCACAGGAGTCGAACCGATGAACACGCCCCTCGCCCGGCGCCAGACCCGACAGGTTGCCGTCGGCCCGGTCACCTTGGGCAGCGCCAGCCCCATCGTAGTCCAGGCCATGACCAACACCGACACCGCCGATGCCCAGGCAACGGCCCGGCAGGTCGAAGCCCTGGCGCTGGCCGGCGCCGAACTGGTGCGCATCACGGTCAATGGGCATGAGGCGGCGGCCCAGGTCGCGCGTATTCGCGAATTGCTGGACCGCCGCGATATCCAGGTGCCCCTGGTGGGCGACTTTCACTTCAACGGCCACCGTTTGCTGGCGGCCTACCCCGAGTGTGCCCAGGCCCTGGGCAAGTACCGGATCAACCCCGGTAACGTCGGCAAGGGCGCGCGGCGCGACGAGCAGTTCTGCAGCATGATCGAGGTCGCCTGTCGTTACGACAAACCGGTGCGCATTGGCGTCAACTGGGGCAGCCTCGACCCGGACCTGCTGGCGCGCATGATGGACGCCAATGCGGCGTTGCCCGAGCCGCTGCAAGCTGATGCGGTAATGCGCGAGGCCCTGGTGGTCTCGGCCCTGGACAACGCCCAGCGAGCCATCGAGGTGGGTTTGCCGGCGGAGCGTATCGTGCTGTCGGCGAAGGTCAGCCATGTCCAGGACCTGATTGCCGTCTATCGCAATCTCGCCGCCCGTTGCGACTTTCCGCTGCACCTGGGGCTGACCGAGGCTGGCATGGGCTCCAAGGGTATCGTGGCTTCGACGGCGGCCCTGGCGGTGCTGCTGCAGGAAGGCATCGGCGATACGCTGCGGATCTCCCTGACCCCGGAGCCCAACGGCGAGCGTACCCGCGAAGTACTGGTGGCCCAGCAGATCCTCCAGGTCATGGGGCTGCGGGCCTTCACCCCGACCGTGGTCGCCTGCCCCGGCTGCGGCCGCACCACCAGCAGCTTCTTCCAGGAACTGGCGCAACAGATCGAGCAGTTCCTCGCAGCGCGGATGCCGGTCTGGAAAACCCGTTTCGCCGGGGTCGAGCAAATGCACGTGGCCGTGATGGGCTGCGTGGTCAACGGCCCGGGCGAAAGCCGGCTGGCGGATATCGGGATTTCCCTGCCAGGGGCCGGCGAGCATCCTTCGGCACCGGTGTACATGGATGGCGAACGGGTCACGACCCTCAAGGGGCCGGGGATCGCCAGCGACTTCACCCGCTTGCTCGAGGCCTATGTCGAAGCCCGTTACGGCGGGCAGGAACAGGCGCGCCAACAGTTGCAGCACCTGTTGCAGAAAGACCCGGCAGAGCAGCAAATCCTGGTGCGCTAAAGGCTCCACCGACATCACCTGCCCAGCGCCACACCAAGGGCAAACGGCTGCTGGTGCCTGGAACCGAAAAGCTACGGCCTGTGAAACCCACGAAAAACGGGCGCCTGTCACGGCGCCCGGATCGTTGGCCTATGGCCGCCCTGCTCTCGCTCGCTGCTCAGCCAGACGCCTTGCTCGCCGCCAGATAGGGCGCCAGGCGGCGCGCCATTTCTTCTCCGAGGGCCTGCAGGCCGCTCATGGGACGGACCATCACCTCGAATTCGACAATCTTGCCGGCTTCGTCGAAGCGGATCAGGTCGATGCCCTTGATCTGCCTTTCGCCGACCCGCGCGCTGAACTCCAGCACCACGCTCAGGCCATCGGCGGTGACCAGTTGGCGGTGATAGGCGAAGTCGCTGAACACCTTGAACACGGTGTTGAGGATGGTCGAAACCACCGGCGCGCCCGGATAAGGCGTATGGGCCATGGGCGAGCGGAATACCACTTTCGAATCCAGCAGTTCAGGCAAGGCGCCCAGGTCGCCCTGGGCAAGCATGGCGTGCCAGCGTTGCAGGGAGGCGGCAGCCTGGGGATGCAGTTTCAGATCGGACATGGTGTTCTCCTGTCACTGGTAAGGGTCGGACTGGGGAGCTGTGGTTCGCTTCGATGACCGAGCCACCATAAGCGCCGGGCGCCGCGCGCAACAATGATCGCAAGTGACACTTGACTGATCGCAATGAGCAATCCCCGTGGCGGCCTCTTCAGGCCTGGCAGAGTTGCTCGAACAGTCTGGCGTGCTGCGGGAAGCGTTCGCTGAGCCGATGCTTGCAGCCCAGCTGCATGTCCGCGTAGTCGAACCCGGGACATACCGCCTCACTGATCAGCCCATAACCCGCCGCGCCGGGCAGCAGCCGCGAGGCCTTCCATACGCCGCCGGGAACGTGCAGCTGCAAGCATTGGCCGGCCAGGACATCGCTGCCCATCACCCGGGTTTGCAGGCGGCCGTCCGGGAACACCAGGCAGTATTCGAGAGCATCCCCGAGATGGAAGTAATGCAGGATGTCGGACTGGTTCAGATGAAAGTGACCGATGGGCGAATCCCCGGTCAGCAGGTAATAGATGGAGCTCATCAAGTAACGCTGCCCGCCCGCGCTGGCGAGCATCGGCCGCTGGTCCGTCTGGAAGGTCCGGCGGTAGTAGCCGCCTTCCGTGTGCGGTTCCAGGTTGAGGGCGCTGAGCAATTGTTGGGTGCTGCAAGCAGGCTTGGGCGGGAGCGGGTCAGTCATGGCGGGATCGCAGGTCAGGGAGTTGCTCCCAGCGTAGCAGCGCTTCGCCCTGGCGCCCTTGGCTGGCCCGACCTGCCGTACGAATGGCAGGTCGGGCCCTGGTCACTTACGCCCGCCGCGTGCCGGCTACCTTGCCGGCCGGTGCAGGCTTGCGCGACAGGGTCCTGGTCCGACGCAGGTAACGTACGGCCCAGACCAGCAGCATGCCAAGGCTCAACAGCAGCGGAACCGCAGCGATGTTGAGCATCTTCAAGGTCCTGCCCAGCTCATCGATATCGGCGTTCAGCTGGTATTGCACCTCGCGCAGTTCCTTGCGAATGCGGGTTTTCTCCTGCAGGAACTGGCGCACCGTCGCCTGCTGTTCGGTGCTGAGGCTCTCGCCCTTTTCCGACGAGCCCTGCAGCTGCTGCAGCTTGCCTTCGGTTTCCTCGAGACTTTCCTCGAGGGCGAAGCGTTTGGCGCGGAAGCTGTCTTCAGCCTGGCGGCGCAATTGCTCCACCACCACGAACGGACGGCTGTAGGGGCCGCGCGAGCGCAGGTTGTTCAGGGCATCCGAACCCGCGAGGTTGTCCAGGGTGTTGAGCACGAAGGAGGCGTTATCGGCCCATGGCCGCGTTGCCGGGCGCCCGTTGATGTCCTGCATCTCCAGCCACATCCGGTCGCTCAACAGGTCGGTATCGGCCACCACCACCAGGTTGACCTGCTGCGCTTCCTTGAGGCCGTCCTTGCGCCCCTCGATGCCCTCGGCAAAGGCGGTCTTTACCGGCCCCTGCACTCGGGCAGCGACGATGTAGCGCTGGCTGGGCTGCTCCTGGTCACGCAACATTTGTTTGCGGTCGGCGGGCTTGTCGAAACGGTCCGCCTCGAAGGCCTTGGCCGAGTCGGAGCTGTACATCAGCGGGGTAAAGCGCGTACTGGCGCCGGCCAGCGGTTCGAGGATGCCGACGGTGCTCAGGGCGATGAACTTCAGCCCGGCGGTACTCGGGTCCTGCTGGCTCAACGCGGCTTGCGGCACACCCAGGGTGAACGGCCGCGGCAGCGGACGCCCGTCCTCCTCGGAAGTCTCCATCAAGGCATAGAGGTTGTCCCCCAGGACCTTGCCCGGCTGCATATGAATGCCCCAGGCCTTGAACAATGGCTCGAGATTGGACGACTTGTCCTTGCTCTGGATGCCGAAGTACTCCTCGCCGGAGTCCTGTTCGCTGTAGGGATCTACGAAGGCCAGCAGCTTGCCGCCGCGCAGCACGAACTGGTCGATGGCGTACAGGGTCGGCTGCGAGAGTTTTTTCGGGTGCAGCAGCATCAGGATGTCGAGGTCTTTCGGGATGTCCTGGGTATCGGGCTTGAGCTGTTGCAGATCGAACTCCCGGCGCAGCTCCTGGATCAGCATCCACGGCTCGGTCTTGCTCTGCGTGCGGATATCGAAGCCACCGTTGGCCGGCAGGCTGCTCAGCAGGCCCAGGGTCGGGCGCTTGGGGTTGGCCAGGGCCTGCAGCAAGCGGCTGATGTCGTACTCGAGAAACTCCTCCTGGTCCGGCGCAAAGAACTCGATCGTCTGGGCGTTGTTCTGCTCATCGGTGCCGGCCAAGCCGAAATACACCGGCGCCCCGCCCTGCCCCAGCGGCACGGCCTGCAGGCCGAACTCGCTGGCCTTGTCCTCGTCCGCGGAAAACGGCAGCGGGTCGATGACATGCAGGCGGATCTTGCCGTCGGCCTCGCGCTCATAAACCTTGAGCAGTTCCTGGACGCGCTGGGCATAGCCACGCATCGGCACCAGCTCCTTCGAGCCGCTGTCGGAAAAGTAGAAATACAGGTCGAGCGGTTGTTTCAGCTCCGCGAGAATCTGCCGGGTGCCGGCGCTGATGGAGTAGAGCTTGTTCTGGGTCAGGTCGAGCCGGACACCGGTGAGCAGCAACCCGGTCGCCAGATTGAAGGCCAGGAACAGCAAGGCAATCAGCAACAGGCCGGAAGTGGAATACAGCATGCGTTTCATCGAATCGTCCTCACTCGGCTTTCTTCAGGTTGACCGTCACCACCGTGGCCATCAGCCAGGCGACGATCACGCTGAGGAAATACAGCGGATCGCGCAGGTCGATCAGCCCTTTGCTGATCGCGCCGAAATGCGTCAGCAGGCTCAGCGAGGCCAGCAAGTCCAACAGCCATTGCGGCGCCCACGGATTGATGGCATCCAGCACCAGGGAGAAACCGCAGGCAACGAACAGGAAACACACCGTGAAGGCGAGGATCAGGGCGATCACCTGGCTCTTGGCCATGGCCGACATGCAGGAGCCGATCGCCAGGTAGGTGCCGGCGAGCAACCAACTGCCCAGATAGCCGGTCAGGATCACGCCGTTGTCCGGGTTGCCCAGGTAATTCACGGTCAGCACCATGGGCAGGGTCAGCAGCAGGGTGAGACCAGCGACGACCCAGGCGGCGAGGAACTTGCCGACCACCGCTTCGAAACAGCTCACCGGCAGGGTCATCAGCAATTCGATGCTGCCGGACTTGCGCTCCTCCGACCACAGGCGCATGGCCAGGGCCGGCAGCAGGAACAGATAAAGCCAGGGATGGACGTCGAAGAACGGCGCCAGGTCCGCCTGGTTGCGCTCGTAGAAACTGCCCAGGTAGAAGGTGAAGACGCCCGAGAGCACCAGGAAGATCTCGATGAACACGAAGGCCAGCGGCGTGGCGAAATAACTGCCCAGCTCGCGCTTGAAAATCACTGGTAACTGTCTCATGCCGATTCTCCCCGGGTCAGGGTCTGGAACACCTCATCGAGACGGCCCTGCTCCAGTTCCAGGCGCTTCATCTTCCAGCCACGCGCCGTCACCAGCGCGTTGACCTGCGGGAAAATCACTTCGCCAGGCCGCGCCAGCAGCGTCAGGCTGCCCTCGGCCGCGTTCTCCTCGACGCCCGCCACGCCCGGCAATACCACCAGGGCCAGCAGGTCCAGCGGCTCGTCGGCCTGCAAGGTCACCGCCTGGCGATAGCGCGAACTGCGTTCCAGCTCGTACGGCGTGCTGTCGGCCAGCAAGCGGCCATTGCTGATGATCAGGGCGCGGTTACAGACGGCCGATACTTCCTCGAGAATGTGGGTCGAGATGATCACGATCTTGTCCTGGCCCAGGTCCTGGATCAGTTGGCGAACCAGTTGCTTCTGGTTCGGGTCGAGCCCGTCGGTGGGTTCGTCGAGAATCAGCACCCGCGGATCGTGGAGGATCGCCTGGCCCAGGCCGACCCGGCGGGTGAAGCCCTTGGACAGGGTCTCGATGGTCTGGCGGCGGACGTCGCCCAGTTCCAGCAGGTCGATCACCCGGTCCACCCGTTCGCGCTTCTGCGCGCCGCGATAGCCGCGAACACTGGCAATGAACTCGAGAAACCCCTGGACCGCCATGTCGCTGTAGCTGGGCGCGCCTTCCGGCAGGTAACCCATCTGCTGCTGGGCGTGACGGGTCTGGGTGCGGATGTCGAAGCCCATGATGCTCGCGGTGCCGGAGGTCGGCGCCAGAAAGCCGGTGAGCATTTTCATCGTGGTGGATTTACCTGCACCGTTTGGCCCAAGAATCCCCAGAACTTCTCCCGGGCCGATATGACAGGACAGGTCGTCGACCGCGACCTGTCCGGAAAAAGACTTGGTTAGTTTGGATATTTCAATCATGGCTTCCAGGTTCAGCAAGAGAAGTCTGAGGTGAACAGCTAAAGGCCATTCATATTCAGCGGGGGTTGAGATTGAGTAGTTGCAACAGGATCAATAGCTGTGTTGTGCCGGAATGGGCGCAATACAATACACGTTGATATTTTTAATGAGGGGATAAGGCCATATGAATAAGACCATTCAATAGAAATATAAGATTTATCTTACGCATTCGAAGTATTGCTCTTAACGCCAACCGACATTATTTCCTAGTATCCTACCGCTCATATTTTTACTTGAGTTTACTGGGTGACATATGCTCTTACGCACTATCTTCATCGAAAACAAAGAGCAGCAAATGCTGACAGCGGCTTTGCTCTGCAGTTTTTCTGTTCCAGAAGCAGGTCGAAACTTTCTCGCCTATAGCCTGAACGAAAGCATTGATGAGGATAATCTGCGCGTCTATATCGCCTTGTTATTCAACGAAAGGGGCAATTACTGCCTGGGCGCGCTGGACTCGGAAGAAGACGGACAACTGGCGATGCGCGTGTTCGGCCAGATCCTGCGCGAAGCCGCCACTGGCGAACGCCGTGAAAGCGATGTGCCCTACCATCTGCTGGACCTGAACAAACAACAGTTGCCTGCCGCCGCCGCGGCGCACCATCGACTCTTGAGCACCAAGAAGGAATGGGTCGCCAGGCTGCTGAGCTTCCAGGCTTCGGCTCAATTTGGCCCGGCGGTCGAACATTCACCCACCGTCATCGACGACCAGCAACTCGACGCCGCCCTGGCGCAGCTCGACGAACAGCTGGACGACAGCGCTGAACAGAAACACCACGAATCCACCGAGACGGCCGATGGCTGCGAAATGGCCCCCCCCCGGCCAGAGACGCCTGCGGCCGAAATCCGCTACTCCGATGCCGGCCCCCTGCCGATGCCGGCCGAGCAGCAGAACCCGGGCGGCCTCCAGGATGACGATTGGCCTTTCCCGGGCACCGACCCCGAGCAGTTCCTGCAGGATGTCGAGGCCAGCCTGATGGAATTCTCCAGCATCGCCGACCGCCTCAAGCAGCAGAAACAGCACAGCCAGACACAACAACAGACCTTGAACTCCAGGGAGTCTCAACTGCAGGAGAAAGAGCGCCTGTTCGAACAGAAGGAAGAACAGTTACAACAATGGCAACGGCAACTTGATCAGGATCGGCAAGCCGACAGCGCACTACGCGCGCAACAAGAAGAGCGTCAGTGCGAACTGGATAAACGTGAAGAAGCACTGCAGCAAAAGACCAGGGAACTGGCGCAGCAATTCAAGAAGCTCAACCATGCCAAGGACCACTTCAACAACACCCTGAAAAACCTCAATGAGATCATTCGAGTCAATGAGGATGTGCTGTCCGAATGAATCTACCCTGGCTGCCAGGCAAACTTCGTTATTGCCAGAATTGGTGGGCCACTCAATTACAAGCTGCCTGACTTTGTCGACTTTTCCATCGGATCGTTATTTAGATAACGGCCTTTGACTTTCTCGATATAACCGTCACGACGCATCGTTTCTATGGCTTTCGCGACATGGGTCACGACCTCGGCGTCGCACACTTTGGAACAGGCGAGGTAAAGCTCATGGCCGACCATGGGCGGGCTCATCAACAGCGGCCGGCTGGAGACGCGCCTCCAGATATAGCGGCTTTCCTGGACCCCGTTGAACCAGGCGTCCACCCTGCCCTTCAACAGCAATTGCGCGGGGTTCTCGCCGATCTTGATGGCATAGATCTGTTCCGGGGCGAAGCCTTTGCTACGCAGGATTTCTTCCTGGGCGCTGCCCAGCCCCACGGCGATGGCCTTGAAACGTCGCCGGGCTTCTTCGAAGTTCGCCACTTTATGTTCGAGGCTGAAAAATGCCCGGTCCATCTGCATGATCGGGGCGATCCAGGTGTAGCGATGTTCCCGCTCGGGTGTGCGGCTGAGCGGCGCGATCAGGACGTTGTCCTTTTCGATGGCGTATTTCTGCGCCCGCGCCCACGGCAGGGTTCTGGGTTCACTGGCATAGCCACTGTTTTTCAGCGCCTGCAAGACAATGTCGCCGACTATGCCGTGACGATCGCCCTGATTGGCCATGGTCAGGGGCGGCGCGTCCGGAATAAGGAACTCGAGAGATTCGTGTGCCTCAAGCACAGGAACCGTTCCCAGGAATAGCGGCAGTAGCAATAAGCTGAAAAGAGAGATGCCTTTGGCTGATGTTCTGTCAATCACACAACGAGCCTCTTGTTGGCTTTTATTCGATATCGAGTGGTTGGTGGTCAGGGGGTGAATGGTAGAGCAGTGTCGTTGTCCGTGCCCTGCTTCTGCCGATTCGGACAGCGATAGCGCCGGTTTTTCCCCCTGTTTTTTGACTTCAGGCAAACGATCGGGCGCCGCTACAAGCCCGACGGAGTATATGACGGGAACGCTATGGCTTTATCACAGGTCGTATCGGTCGCCATGGTCGAGCGCCCCGAAGGTGTCAAGGCAGCCAGATAGAGCGTCCACGGATCGCTGGTGGGCAAACGGATGCTCCTTAGTTCAGGTGGTGTTTGAAAACAGTGGCGCCTGCAAAGGCAAAAAACGTCTCTCGGCCAAGCGACTTTCACCCGTGTCATCAGCGCAAAAAAACACCGTTGGTATTGCTGTAACCGGGGTTTTCCCGGTCAACGCGTGGCGAAGTCTGAACACCGGCTGTCTAGGTGAAAGATAAACGCGCCGTTGGCCTTTTTTTCATGTTCGTTTCACATTTTTCCGCTTAACCTGAATCCATTCAGGGGCGCTGGGAGTCAGCCCGGTCATCTAATCGAAACAAAAGCTAACACATTGATATGGCTTTACTTTTACCTTGCATGGTCTTTACTGCAATCAGGCATGGATGACCACACCGACCTCACTTATGGACGCGCTTCAATGACCGAACCAAAAACGCCTTTTTTGAATGCCCCCCGCTGTAGCACAGGCGCTTTTTCTTCTTTCGATTGCTGAAATCCTTTTTCCCCGAGGTCTCAATGAACCAGGTTTTCCTTCCTTTCTCGCGCCCGAGTATTGGCGATGAAGAGGTCGCCGCGGTCGAGCAGGTTCTACGTTCCGGCTGGATCACCACCGGACCGAAAAACCAGGAGCTCGAGCAGCAATTCGCCGCGCGGGTCGGCTGCCAGCACGCGGTGGCGCTGTCGTCGGCCACCGGCGGCATGCACATCACCCTGCTGGCGCTGGGCATCGGCCCCGGCGACGAGGTGATCACCCCCTCGCAGACCTGGGTTTCCACCGCCAACATGATCTGCCTGCTGGGGGCGACGCCGGTCTTCGTCGATGTCGACCCGCACACCCTGATGACCGACACCGCCACAGTTGAAGCCGCGATCACCCCACGGACCAAAGCGATCATCCCGGTGCATTACGCCGGTGCCGCCTTCGACCTCGACCCGCTGTACGCACTGGCCGAAAAACACGGGATCGCGGTGATCGAGGACGCCGCCCACGCCGCCGGCACCACCTATCGCGGCCGGCCCGTCGGCGCCCGGGGCACGGCGATCTTTTCCTTCCATGCGATCAAGAACATGACCTGCGCCGAAGGCGCGATGTTCGTCAGCGATGACGAAGCCCTGGCCAACCGGGTGCGCATGCTCAAGTTCCATGGCCTGGGTGTCGACGCCTATGACCGCCTGACCCACGGACGCAAGCCCCAGGCCGAGGTGATCGAGCCCGGCTTCAAATACAACCTGGCGGATATCAATGCCGCCATCGCCCTGGTGCAGTTGCAGCGCCTGGACGCGATCAATCGCCGGCGCGAAGTCCTGGCCAACGCCTACCTTGAGCAACTGCGCGACCTGCCGGTGCAACCGCTGCACCTGCCGACGTATCCGCAGCAACATGCCTGGCACCTGTTCATCCTGCGCATCGACGCCGAGCGTTGCGGCATCGATCGCGACGGCTTCATGAAGGCCTTGCAGGAGCAGAACATCGGCAGCGGCATCCACTTCGTCGCCACTCACCTGCACAGCTATTACCGCCAGCGCTTCCCGGATGTGCACTTACCCAACACCGAATGGAACTCGGCACGCCTGTGCTCGATTCCGCTGTTCCCCGACATGACCCTCGACGATGTCGAGCGGGTCGTCGGCGCCATCAAAACCTGTCTGGACCGAAACCTTTGAAACCTTATCCAATCCAGTTCGTGTCGATCGTCATTCCGGTCTACAACGAAGAACAGAGCCTGCCCGAACTGCTGCGCCGCACTGAAGCGGCCTGCCGCCAGCTCAAGCACGATTTCGAGATCGTCCTGGTCGACGACGGCAGCCGCGACGAATCGGCGCAGATCCTCGAGGACGCCGCCAGCCGCGAAGGCAGCCCGGTGGTGGCGGTGATCCTCAACCGCAACTACGGCCAGCATGCGGCGATCATGGCCGGCTTCGAGCAGTGCCGCGGCGACGTGGTCATCACCCTGGACGCCGACCTGCAGAACCCGCCGGAAGAAATCCCGCGCCTGGTGGCCCAGGCCGAGCTGGGCTACGACGTGGTCGGCACGGTGCGCAACAACCGCCAGGATTCCGCCTGGCGCCGCTGGCCGTCGAAGCTGATCAACCTGGCCGTGCAACGCTCCACCGGCGTGGCCATGAACGACTACGGCTGCATGCTGCGCGCCTACCGCCGCAGCGTGGTCGACGCCATGCTCGCCTGCCGCGAACGCAGCACCTTCATCCCGATCCTGGCCAACAGCTTCGCCCGCCACACCACCGAGGTGCTGGTGAACCACGCCGAGCGTGAACACGGCGATTCCAAGTACAGCCCGATGCGCCTGATCAACCTGATGTTCGACCTGATCACCTGCATGACCACCACGCCGCTGCGCTTGCTGAGCATTATCGGTTTCAGCATGGCCGGCCTCGGCGTGCTGTTCGCCCTGCTGCTGATTTTCCTGCGCCTGGTGTTCGGCGCCGAATGGGCCGGCGACGGTATGTTCGTGCTGTTCGCCATCCTGTTCGTGTTCACCGGTGGCCAGTTCATCGGCATGGGCCTGCTGGGCGAATACCTGGGCCGCATGTACAGCGATGTGCGCGCCCGCCCGCGCTTCTTCATTGAAAAAGTTCTGCGCAGCCAGCCTGCCGCCCCTGCTCCCGCTGTCACGGTCGACGGTCTAACTTCCACTCTCTCCGATCAGGTTTCGCCATGAGTCATAAAGCTGTTGTCTTCGCCTATCACGATATCGGCTGCGCAGGCATCGAAGCCCTGCTCAATGCAGGCTATGAAATCGGCGCGGTCTTCACCCATGCCGACGATCCGCAGGAAAACACCTTCTACGGCTCCGTGGCCCAGTTGTGCTCGCTCAAGGGCATCCCGGTGCATGCCCCGGAAGACGCCAACCACCCGCTGTGGATCGAGCGCATCGCCAAGCTGAAGCCTGACTACATCTTCTCCTTCTACTATCGCAACCTGCTCAGCGAAGCGCTGCTGGCCACCGCCAGCAAAGGCGCGTTCAACCTGCACGGTTCGCTGCTGCCGAGCTACCGTGGCCGCGCGCCGGCCAACTGGGTGCTGGTCAACGGCGAAAGCGAAACCGGCGTGACCCTGCACCGCATGGTCAAGCGCGCCGACGCCGGGGCGATCATTGCCCAGCAGCGGGTGGCCATCGAGCGCAGCGATACCGCGCTGAGCCTGCACGGCAAGCTGCGCGACGCCGCCGCCAGCCTGCTGCGCGACACCCTGCCCGCCCTGGCGCAAGGCAAGGTCAGCGAAACCGCCCAGGACGAATCCAGGGCCAGCTACTTCGGTCGCCGCACCGCGGCCGACGGCAAGCTGCTGTGGAGCAAACCGGCCGAGCAACTGTTCAACCTGGTGCGCGCCGTGACCAAGCCTTACCCGGGCGCGTTCTGCGCCGTGGGCGAGCACAAGCTGATCGTCTGGAGCGCCGAAGTGGTCAAGGGCAACGAAGGCCAGGCCCCGGGCCGGGTGATCAGCATCGACCCGCTGCGCATCGCCTGTGGCCAGGACTCGCTGCTGATCAACGCCGGCCAGCGCAACGACAACGGTCTGTATCTGAGCGGCCCGCAACTGGCCAACGAGCTGGGCCTGGTGGATGGCTCGCTGCTGCGCGGCGCCGAATCCGGCCGTGCGCCGCGACGCACCCGGGTGCTGATCCTCGGCGTCAACGGTTTTATCGGCAACCACCTGTCCGAGCGCCTGCTGCGTGACGACAAGTACGAAGTCTACGGCCTGGATATCGGCTCCGACGCCATCGAGCGCCTGCGCAGCCATCCGCACTTCCACTTCGTCGAAGGCGACATCAGCATTCACTCCGAATGGATCGAGTACCACATCAAGAAGTGCGACGTGGTCCTGCCGCTGGTGGCCATCGCCACCCCGATCGAATACACCCGCAACCCGCTGCGCGTGTTCGAACTGGACTTCGAAGAGAACCTCAAGCTGGTCCGCTACTGCGTCAAGTACAACAAGCGCGTGATCTTCCCGTCGACCTCCGAGGTCTACGGCATGTGCCAGGACCAGAACTTCGACGAAGACACCTCCAACCTGATCGTCGGCCCGATCAACAAGCAGCGCTGGATCTACTCGGTGTCCAAGCAGTTGCTGGACCGGGTGATCTGGGCCTACGGCAGCAAGGGCCTGAACTTCACCCTGTTCCGTCCGTTCAACTGGATGGGCCCGCGCCTGGACCGCCTGGACTCGGCGCGCATCGGCAGCTCCCGGGCCATCACCCAGCTGATCCTCAATCTGGTGGAAGGCACGCCGATCCGCCTGTTCGATGGCGGCGAGCAGAAGCGCTGCTTCACCGACATTGCCGACGGCATCGAGGCCCTGGCGCGCATCGTCGACAACGAAAACGATGTGTGCAACGGCCAGATCATCAACATCGGCAACCCGGACAACGAAGCCAGCATCCGCCAGTTGGGCGAGGAGCTGCTGCGTCAGTTCGAAGCCCACCCGCTGCGTGGCAACTTCCCGCCGTTCGCCGGTTTCCGCGACGTCGAGAGCAAGTCGTTCTACGGCGCCGGCTACCAGGACGTGGAACACCGCAAACCAAGCATCGCCAACGCCAAGCGCCTGTTGAGCTGGGAACCGACCGTCGAGATGAAGCAAACCATCGGCAACACGCTGGACTTCTTCCTGCGCGAAGCCATGCTCGAAATCGCGGAGTCCTCTAAAGAAGAAGCATGCTGATGCAGGCAGGTCTGCGAATCGATGTCGACACCTATCGCGGCACCCGTGAGGGGGTGCCGCGGTTGCTGGAACTGCTCGACGAGGCCGGGATCAAGGCCACCTTCTTCTTCAGCGTCGGCCCGGACAACATGGGGCGCCACCTGTGGCGCCTGATCCGTCCGCAATTTCTGTGGAAGATGCTGCGCTCCAACGCCGCCGGCCTGTATGGCTGGGACATCCTGCTGGCGGGCACCGCCTGGCCGGGCAAACCGATTGGCCGCGACCTCGGACACCTGATGCGTCAGGCCCGGGACGCCGGTCATGAAGTCGGCCTGCACGCCTGGGATCACCACGGCTGGCAGGCCAATGCCGGGCGCTGGAACCAGGCGCAGCTGATCGAGCAGATCCGCCAGGGCGTCGACACCCTCAATGACATTCTCGGCCAGCGCATCGACTGTTCGGCGGCCGCCGGCTGGCGCGCCGACGAGGCGGTGATCGCAGCCAAGCAGGGCTTCGGCTTTCGCTACAACAGCGACTGCCGCGGCACCTCGATCTTCCAGCCACGGCTGGCGGATGGCGGCCTGGGCGCCCCGCAGATTCCGGTCGACCTGCCGACCTTCGACGAAGTGGTCGGGCCGACCGTCGTGGCCCACGACTTCAACACATTCATCCTGGACCGGTTCAGCCCTGAGAGGCTCAACGTCTACACCATTCACGCCGAAGTCGAAGGGATTCTGATGGCCAACGATTTTCGTCAGCTACTGGCGCAAGCCCGCCAGCGCGACATTCATTTCAATACCCTGGGCAACCTATTGCCCACGTCCTTGCAGAGCCTGCCCCAGGGGCAAGTCATTCGTGGCGCCCTCGAAGGTCGCGAAGGCTGGCTGGGGGTGCAAGGCGCATGACCAGACGCTGGGCCCTGCCTCTTCTACTGCTTGCCTTCGGCCTGTTCTACCTGCTGCCAATGGCCACCCACGGTTTGTGGATTCCCGATGAAACCCGCTATGCGCAGATCAGCCAGGAAATGCTCCTGACCGGCCACTGGGCATCGCCGCATTTCATGGGCATCCGTTATTTCGAGAAGCCGGCCGCCGGCTACTGGATGATCGCCCTCGGCCAGGCGGTGTTCGGCCAGAACCTGTTCGGCGTGCGCGTGGCTTCGGCCCTGAGCATGGGCCTCAGCGTGCTGCTCACCTACCTGCTGGCCAGGCGGCTGTGGAACGACCCGCGCAAGAGCCTGGTCTGCGCCCTGCTGTACATGAGCTTCTGCGTGGTGGTCGGCGCCGGTGGTTATGCCAACCTCGACCCGCAGTTCACCTTCTGGGTCAACCTGAGCCTGGTGGCCCTGTGGTTCGCCCTGGACAACCAGACGCTGCGCGGCCGCCTGCTGGCCTGGGCCGGCCTGGGCTTCGCCTGTGGCATGGGCTTCATGACCAAGGGTTTCCTCGCCTGGCTGCTGCCGGTGCTGATCGCCCTGCCCTACATGCTCTGGCAGAAACGCTTGCGCGAGCTGTTCATCTACGGCGGCGTAGCGGTGCTGGTGGCGATTGTCGTCAGCCTGCCGTGGGCCCTGGCGGTGCATGCCCAGGAAGCGGACTACTGGCGCTTCTTTTTCTGGCATGAACACATCCGTCGTTTTGCCGGGGAAGACGCCCAGCACGCTTCGCCATGGTGGTACTACCTGCCGCTGCTGGTGGCGTTCAGCATGCCCTGGGTCCTGGTGCTGCCGGGCGCCTTGAAGCAGGCCTGGCAGACCCGGCGCCAAGCGAGCATCGGTTTCCTGCTGCTGTGGCTGATCCTGCCGCTGGCGTTCTTCAGCCTGAGCAAGGGCAAGCTGCCGGCCTATATCCTGCCGTGCCTGCTGCCGCTGGCGCTGCTGATGGGCAATAGCCTGAGCGACCGGCTGCACGCCGGGCAGACCCGGATCATCCGCCTCAACGCGGTGCTCAACCTGGTGCTGGGCCTGTTGCTGCTGTTGGCGCTGGTGTATTTCCAGCTGAAGAAGCCGCTGTACAGCAACGAGCCCGGACATCTGGTGCTGGTGTTCCTGGCCCTGCTTGGCTGGAACATGAGCAACCTGCTGCCGGCCTTCCGCCCGCTGCGCCTGTGGGCCGCGCCGGCGCTCGGCAGCTGGCTGTTCATCGCCCTGCTGCCCGCCGGCCTGCCGAACTCGGTGGTCTACAACAAGATGCCGGATCAATTCATCATCGATCACGCCGAGGAACTCGCCCGGAGCCACACCCTGGTGAGCAACGACCTGGGCGCCGCCTCGGCCCTGGCCTGGCGCCTCAAGCGCCCGGATATCGCCTTGTACAACACGACAGGCGAAGTGAAATATGGCCTGGCCTATCCTGACACCCAGCATCGTTACATCGACCTGCGCAAGGTCGGCGAATGGATGCCTGCGGCCCGCAAGCTGGGCCAGGTGGCCGTGGTGATGCGTATCAATGGCGACGAACACTACGAAATCGATCTGTTGCCGCAGGATTTCAAACGTTATGACCAGGGCAATCTCGTGATCCTGATCTTCCCTCAGAGCCAACCATGAGCCTGTTGCTGCTGCTCGTCGCCTGCCTGCTGACCTGCCTGGGCCAGATCGCCCAGAAGTTCGCCGTGGAAAGCTGGCGCGGCCAGCCTTCGGGCGCGCTCGACAAACTGCGCTCGCCCTGGCTGTGGCTGGCCCTGGTCAGCCTCGGCCTGGGCTTGCTGGTGTGGCTGCTGGTGCTGCAACGGGTCGAGGTCGGCATTGCCTACCCGATGCTCAGCCTGAACTTCGTGCTGATCACCCTGATCGCCCGCTTCGTCTTCCATGAAGCCATCGACCGCCGCCACTGGCTGGGCGTGGCGCTGGTGCTCGCTGGCGTACTGCTGTTGAGTCGCCACGCATGAGCCGGGCTCTGGGTTTCACCTTCGCCATGGGAAGCGTGCTGCTGGTCAGCGCCGCGCAGTTGGGCATGCGCTGGAGCGTGACCCGCCTGCCGGCGCCGGCGGACTGGCTGGCGGCGCTGTCCAGTGGCCAGGTCGACCTGCTGGCGCTGGGCGTGGTGCTGGCGGCAATCCTCGCCTATGTCCTGTCGATGCTCTGCTGGCTGGCGGCGCTGCGCGACCTGCCGCTGGGCCGGGCCTATTCCCTGCTGAGCATCAGCTACGCCCTGGTCTACTTGCTGGCCGCCGCGCTGCCGCTGTTCAACGAGCCGTTCAGTCTCTCGAAAACCCTGGGGGTGGCCCTGGTCATCCTCGGCGTCATTACCATCAACTCACGACCTGCTCCCGCGACAAGTCCCAGGAATACCCCATGAAAATCAGCGTATTTGGAAGTGGTTACGTCGGCCTCGTACAGGCCGCCGTGCTGGCCGAAGTCGGCCACGATGTCATCTGCATGGACATTGACGAGCACAAGGTCCAGCAGCTGCAACAGGGGCACGTCAGTATCTTCGAGCCCGGGCTGTCGAGCCTGGTGCGCGACAACCTGGAAAGCAAACGCCTGAGCTTCACCAGCGACGAAAAGCTCGCGGTGCAACATGGCCAGGTGCTGTTTATCGCGGTCGGCACGCCGTCCAGCGAGGACGGCTCGGCCGACCTGCGTTATGTGCTGTCGGTGGGCGACGCCGTGGCCCGGCACCGTGAGCAGCCGGTGATCCTGGTGGAGAAATCCACGGTGCCGGTGGGCACTGGCGACACCTTGAAAGCCCATATCGAAAAGGCCCTGGACGGGCGCGCCCTGCAGTTCGATATCGTCTCCAACCCGGAATTCCTCAAGGAAGGCTCGGCGGTTTCCGACTGCCGCCGTCCGGACCGGATCATCGTCGGCTGCGAGCGCGAAGAAGTCCGCGACGTGATGCGCGACCTGTACTCACCGTTCAACCGCAACCATGACCGCATCATGTTCATGGACCTGCGCAGCGCCGAGCTGACCAAGTACGCCGCCAACTGCATGCTGGCGACCAAGATCAGCTTCATCAACCAGATCGCCGAGCTGGCCGAACACCTGGGGGCCGACATCGAATCGGTGCGCCTGGGGATCGGCGCCGACTCGCGCATCGGCTACCACTTCATCTATCCGGGCTGCGGTTATGGCGGCTCGTGCTTCCCCAAGGACATGCGCGCGTTGATCCACAGCGCCGAGCAGGCCCATTGCTCCAGCGACCTTTTGCAAGCGGTGGAAGCCATCAACGAACGGCAGAAACACAAGCTGTTCGAGCGCATCAACGCCTTCTACCAGGGCGACCTGAAAGGCAAGACCTTCGCCCTCTGGGGCCTGGCCTTCAAACCCAACACCGACGACATGCGCGATGCCCCCAGCCGGGTGCTGCTGGAGTCGCTGTGGGCCGCCGGCGCCAATGTGCGCGCCTTCGACCCGGAAGCCATGCAGGAAACCCAGCGCCTGTACCCCGACGAGCCGAAGCTGATGCTGATGGGCACCCCGGAATCGGTGCTCAACGACGCCGACGCGCTGATCATCTGCACCGAGTGGCAGCAGTTCAAGGCGCCGGACTTCCAGCTGCTGCAACAGCGCCTCAAGGCCCCGGTGATCTTCGACGGGCGCAACCTGTACGACGCCGAGCGCCTGGCCCGTGGCGGCTTCACCTACTTCCCGATCGGTCGCGGCGAGTCGCGCCAGCTGCCGATTCCTCACCGGCAATGGGCCGACGCCAGGGCCAAGGCCTGAATGCCCAGGGTCGGCAGCACGCCTTCCAGCACCCTGCATTGGCAAGCCTGGGGGCTGGGGCTGCTGGCCCTGCTGCTGTTCTGCGCCGGCGCCGGGCAAGTGACGGTGATCGGCTTCGATTCGCGCTTCGTGCTGTTCGCCAAGGAAATGCTGCGCCATGGACCGGGCTTCTTTCCCACCACCTACGGCCAACCCTACGCTGACTACTCCAGCGCCTCGACCCTGCTGATCGACCTGTTCGCCCTGGCCTCGGGCCGGGTCACGACCCTCGCGGCCTGGCTGCCCACGGCCATCGCCGGGGCGCTGATCGTCAACCTCATGTACCGCCTGCTGGCGCCCAGTTCAAAAACCTGGGCCTTGACCAGCATCGCCCTGCTGTTGCTCAGCAGCACCTTCATCAGCGAAACCCGCGCCGTCTCCCTCGACCTGATGCTCGCGGCCATCGCCCTGGCGGTGTTCTACCTGGGGTATGCCCACGATCATTTCGCCGCGCCGCGACGCCTGTGGCTGATCCTCGCGTTGCTGGTCGCGGGGTTCGCCATTCGTGGGCCGATCGGCCTGGTGATTCCCTGCGGCATGCTGTGCAGCTATTACCTGCTCGAAGGCCAGTGGCGGCGGATGTTCATCTTCGGTGGCTGCGCCCTGCTCCTGCTGCTGGCGTGCGTGGCGCTGTTGCTGGGGCTGGCCCGACTGAGCGGCGGCCCGGCCTTTGTGCAGGAGGTGATCCGCATGCAGTTCACCGGGCGCATGGATGGCAGCGAAGGCAGCAGCGGCCCGTTCTATTACTTCAGCAGCTCCCTGGGCAACTATGCCCTGGCCTACCCGCTGGCGATCCTGACCTGGCTGGCAGTGTGGCTCGGCCCCCGCGAACAGCAGGACCGCGCGCGCAGGCTGCTGGTGCTGTGCAGCGCCGCGGCCCTGCTGGTGTTGATCGGCCTGTCGATTCCCCAGGCGAAAAAAGCCCGCTACCTGCTACCGATGTTGCCCATGCTGGCGATCGTCGCGGCTTATCCCTTCCACGATATCCAGGGTCGCGGCCTGGCCTGGCTGCGTCGGGGTATCCAGGGCCTGTGGCTGTTGACACCCGGATTGCTGATAGCGGCGTTGCTGGTGGCGCAGCGGCGCTTTGCCGAACCCTTGGCCGGCTTGCCCCCTCTGCTGGTGTTGCTCGGCGTTTTTCAACTGGCGGCGCTGGGCCTGTTGCGCATGCCGCGCTGGCGGATTGGTGGCCTGGCCCTGGGCGCCGTGCTGGCCGTCTGGAGTGCCTATATCCTTGGGTTCGAGCCGCTGGCCCGCCAGCTCTACGACACCCGCACCTTCACCCTGGCCGCCTGGACGCTGATCGAGCAGGACCCGGCCCCGGTGGTGCTGCACCATATGGGCAAGGACGCCAAGGCCATCAAGTTCATGGTCCACCTCGACCAGGACCTGCAGCCACTGTTCACCGAACGCCCCGAGGCCCTTGCCGCCATCCCCGGCCCAGCCTGGGTGATCATGGATCAAAGTGACCTGGCGACGCTCAAGGCCACGCCCCTGGCGCGACTGGTACCGGTGCTCAGCGGGCGCTTCGACAAGAACGACTTCGTCATGCTGCACCTGCCGGCCACCCCCCAACCCTGAACGGTTGCCCCACCGCGCCCTGGCTCCTTACACTCGCGCCCCATGACCCTGCAAATCCGCCTGGCCACCGAGGCCGATGCCCTTCTGCTCCCCGCCATCGAACGCAGCGCCGCCGCGCTGTTTCGCCGCGCCCCCGAACTGGCCTGGCTGGCCGACGCCGAGGTGCCCGATGCTATGCATCACCTGGCTCATATCCGCCAGCAGCGGGTGTGGGTCGCCGTGCTCGATCGAGAGGTGTGCGCCTTCCTCGACGCCGAAGCCTGCGCCGATGCGCTACATATCTGGGAAATCTCGGTCGCCAGCAGCGCCCAGGGACGCGGCATTGGCCGCCACCTGCTGGAGACGGTGCGCGAACAGGCGCGCCAGCAGGGTTTCGCCGCCCTGACCCTGAGCACCTTTCGCCAATTGCCGTGGAATGAACCCTTCTACCAGCGCTGTGGTTTCGTCACCCTGGACGCCGACCAACTGGGGCCGCGCCTGCAACAGGTGCTCGCCGAGGAAGTTCGCCACGGCCTGCCAGCGGCCCGGCGCTGCGCCATGCGCCTGACATTGCCTGCGAAACCAAGCCCATCGTAGGAGCGAAGCTTGCTCGCGGTGGCGGTCTGGCTGGCCATATCGATGTTGAATGTGCCGGCTTTATCGCGGGCACGCTTCGTTCCTATAGAGGGGTGTTCGGGGGTGTTTCCAGGCATCTAAGGCTGCCACTCCGCGTTATTTAAAGTGGCTTGCGGGCGGGACCGCCAATGGCATGTCTTGTACTCACCGGTTACTTCATGCGGATAACCGCGCGGGAATCTAAAAGACAGTAGTCCTGGGTTGAAAATGCCATTACGCAGGATATATCGGCCACCCGTTTCAGGCGCCTCGCCTGATCGACCGCTGTACTTTCCACAGCGACTTCAGCAACAGCCCCTTAATCCCCGACAAGCCCGCTCCGAGAACTTGGGTAGTGTCAGCCATTACTCTTGAGATCCACTCCCAGCGCCTGGGCGAAAGCCTTCACCAAAGGGCTGCGTACCGTGTTGTGCCGCAGGATCAGGCTGAAAGGCGTGCTGTAGTGCACCAGGTCTGGAAGCAGCGCGCGCATTTCACCGCGCTCCACCAGCGCCGCGGCATAGTGCCGGGGCAGAAACCCGAGGAAACGCCCGGTCTTGATCAGTATGGCCACGGCCTCCACCTGGGAGGCCGCCGCCGAAAAGCTGTCGTACGCGGCGAAGTGGCTCTTCTCCTGATGGATCGCGTAGCGGTGGTTGATGAACTCATGCTGCTTGAGCGTCTCGGCGTCGATTGCGCTATCGGCCACGCTGAACAACGGATGCCCTTCGGCGCAATAAGCCGCGGACTCTTCGTCATATAACTTGAAGTAGTCGAACTCTTCACGCTTTTGATAAACCGGCACTATTCCGGCAACTAAGCGTCCTTCCACCACCCCCCGTTCAACTTCATCCAGCTGTGAAGCATACAGCCTGAACCTTACTTTCGGAGATTCAATATTGATGCGCCGCAAGGCAGCAACTAACGGAGAATTAACATCGGTAATCGTGTTATCAATAACCCCCACTCCAAGATCGCCGATTATTTCATTCTGCGCGCAACTAAGTCGATCACGAAAGTTATCCACCGAGGCAAACAGATCAATCGAGGCCTGGTACACCAGGCTGCCTTCCTCGGTCAGGCAAAAGCCCTCCCGGCCCCGGGTGCACAGGCGCATGCCGATGCGGATCTCGAGGTCGGAGATCTGCTTGCTGATGGCCGCAAGGCCCACGTTCAGCTCGTTTTGCGCAGCGCTGAAGCCGCCCGCCTCGACCACCGCCTTGAACACCTTGAGCAGTTTGAAGTCCAGTCCGCTGAGTGCCAGCGGTGCTCTGTGGGCGGTTTTAATCGGTGGGTTTCCAGAATTGGAAAGTGGGGTTTCCATAATGCTTATTGACCTCGGGCGGCATATTCAACAGGCTTTGCTGCACAACAAAAACACAGCCGACAAATAATAATGAACACAGAAAACAAGGCTTGGCAACCATCAAAGTATTCCCTGGACCCGCTGCAACTCGCTGATTCAATGCAATTAAAAACTGACACTTCGATCAGTTCTCGCCACTTGCTACTGCCCTCTTGAAACCTGCCTGACCCGAAGACTTTCCGATGCCCTTTCGCGGGTTGTCGGAGTGTCCTTCCGGTCGGCTGTACCGAATTCAATTCGCGTTATCGACGAGGAAAAAACAATGAACCAGCCTACCGATCGCCTCTGGGGCGCCCGTTTCAAAAGCGGCCCGTCCGAGGCCCTGGCCGCCCTGTCGCGTTGCCCCGAGCGCTACTTCCGCCTGACCCCTTACGACCTCGCCGGCTCCAAGGCCCATGCCCGGGAACTGCAACGCGCCGGCCTGCTGGACGAGCAGGAAACCCGCACCATGCTCGAGGCCCTGGAACGCATTGGCGAAGACTTCCGCGCCGGCCGGGTGAGCCCGACCCTGGACGACGAAGACGTGCACACCTTCATCGAGCGCCTGCTCACCGAGCGTCTCGGCGCCCTCGGCGGCAAGCTGCGCGCCGGTCGCTCGCGCAACGACCAGACCGCCAACGACCTGCGCCTGTTCCTGCGCGACCATGTCCGCACCCTGGCGGTGCAGGTGCTGGACCTGCAACAGGCGCTGGTGGAACAGGCCGAACAGCATGTGGACAGCATCTGCCCGGGCTTCACCCACCTGCAGCAGGCCCAACCGATCGTCTTCGCCCATCACCTGCTGGCCCATGCCCAGTCGATGCTGCGCGACGTGCAGCGGCTGGTGGACTGGGATGCCCGCACCGCCCTGTCGCCCTTGGGCGCGGCGGCCATGGCCGGCTCGGCCATCGCCCGCCAGCCGCAGCAGTCGGCGAGGGAAATGGGTTACGCCGGCGTCTGTGAGAACTCCATCGACGCGGTGGCCAGCCGTGACCACGTGGCCGAGTTCCTGTTCGTCGCCAGCATGCTCGGGATCAACATCTCGCGCCTGGCCGAAGAGTTCTGCCTGTGGTCGTCGCGGCAGTTCCGCTGGGTGGCCCTGGACGACGCCTACGCCACCGGCAGCTCGATCATGCCGCAGAAGAAAAACCCCGATATCGCCGAGCTGGCGCGGGGCAAGGCCGGCCGGCTGATCGGCAACCTCACCGGGCTGCTGTCGACCCTCAAGTCGCTGCCGCTGTCCTACAACCGCGACCTGAGCGAAGACAAGAACGGCGTGCTCGACAGCGTCGACACCCTGCTGCTGGTACTGCCGGCCATGGCCGGGATGGTCGCGACCATGACCGTCAACGTCGAGGAACTGCGGCGCCAGGCGCCACTGGGTTTCACCCTGGCCACCGAAGTCGCCGACTGGCTGGCGGTGCGCGGGGTGCCATTCAAGGAAGCCCACGAAATCACCGGCGCGCTGGTCCAGGCCTGCGAAAAACACGACCTCGAACTCTGGGAAGCGTCCCCGGCCCTGCTGGCCGAGATCGATGCGCGCCTGACCCCAGAGGTGCGCGACAGCCTGACCCTGGAAGCCGCCATCGCCGCCCGCAGCGGCTGGGGCGGCACCGCGCCGGAGCAGGTGCGCGCGCAGATCGCCCGGCTGAAAACCGCCCTGGCGGCGCAGCGGCAATGGGCCGCGCAGTACGACGGTTTCCGTCTCTGAAACCTTGAACGCAGTCCCGCGGGAGCGAGCCGGCGTCGATGCCGCCCGCTCGCTCCGCCGGGATGATGACCGACAGACCGCAGGCGCCATCCGCCTGCGTTGGGAGAAACACCATGAGCCAGACCCAGGCAGAGCGCCTCCTCGCCGAGCGCAAACAAGCCGAAAACCAGTTCGACATCACCCAGTACGAACATGTGCCGCGGCGCTACTACGGACGGATCTTCTTCGCCACGGTGATCGTCATCGCCCTTGTCGGCCTGGTCCGGGCCTTCGCCGAAGGCAAGATCGAATGGTCGTACATCGGCCAGTTCCTCACGTCCCGGGCGATCCTGTTCGGCCTGCTCAACACCCTGGTCATGGCGATCCTGGCCATGGCCCTGGGCATCGTGTTCGGGGTCATCACCGCGATCATGCGCATGTCGGCCAACCCGATCCTGCGCTACGTGGCCGTGACCTACACCTGGCTGTTCCGCGGTACGCCGCTGATCCTGCAACTGCTGCTGTGGTTCAACCTGGCGCTGATCTTCCCCACCATCGGCATTCCCGGGGTGTTCGAGCTGGACACCGTGAGCCTGATGACACCGTTCGTGGCCGCCCTGCTCGGCCTGAGCATCAACCAGGGCGCCTACACCGCCGAAGTGGTGCGCGCCGGCCTGCTGTCGGTGGACACCGGCCAGTACGAGGCCGCCAAGTCGATCGGCATGCCGCGCCTGCAGGCCCTGCGCCGGATCATCCTGCCCCAGGCCATGCGCATCATCATCCCGCCGGTGGGCAACGAGTTCATCGGCATGGTCAAGATGACCTCCCTGGCCAGCGTGATCCAGTACTCGGAACTGCTCTACAACGCCCAGAACATCTACTACGCCAACGCCCGGGTGATGGAGCTGTTGATCGTCGCCGGCATCTGGTACCTGGCCGCCGTCACCGTCCTGTCCTTCGGCCAAAGCCGCCTGGAACGCCGTTTCGCCCGTGGCGCCGGCAAGCGCTCGTAAGCAGCCCTGGAGAATCCGATCATGAGAAACATCGTCAAGGCTGTGGGCCTGAACAAGTACTACGACAACTACCACGCCCTCAAGGACGTCAACATCGAGGTCGAGCAAGGCGAAGTGCTGTGCATCATCGGCCCGTCCGGCTCGGGCAAGAGCACCCTGCTGCGCTGCGTCAACCAGCTGGAGAAGATCGACAAGGGCGGCCTGTGGGTCGACGGCGAGCTGGTGGGCTACCGCATCGTCGGCAACAAGCTGCACGAGCTCAACGAATCGCAGATCGCCCGCCAGCGCCTGGCCACCGGCATGGTGTTCCAGCGCTTCAACCTGTTCCCGCACATGACCGTGCTGCAAAACATCGTCGAAGGCCCGTGCCAGGTGCTCAAGCGCTCGCCCAAGGAATCCCACGAGGAAGCCCTGGAGCTGCTGGCCCGGGTAGGCCTTGCCGACAAGCGCAACAGCTACCCGATCGAGCTGTCCGGCGGCCAGCAGCAGCGGGTGGCGATCGCCCGCGCCCTGGCCATGCGGCCCAAGCTGATGCTGTTCGATGAACCCACTTCGGCACTCGACCCGGAACTGGTCGGTGAGGTGCTGTCGGTGATGCGCGACCTGGCGCAGACCGGCATGACCATGATCGTCGTCACCCATGAACTGGGCTTCGCCCGGGAGGTTTCCAACCGCATGGTGTTCATGGACGGCGGCCAGATCGTGGAGGCTGGAAGCCCCGAAGAAATACTAATAAGCCCACAAAACCCGCGCACCCAAAGCTTCATTTCTGCCGTTCGAACCTAGGCCCGAGCTCGCAAACCCGGAGCGGACCTCACAACACTCATAAGAGAACGACCATGAAGAACTTCGTCATTCCAGCAGTACTCGCAAGCCTGATGGCCAGCAGCTTGACCTTCGCCGCCGAGCTGCCCGCCAGCCTCAAGGCCAAGGGCGAGATCGTCGTAGCGATCATGCCCAACTACCCGCCGATGGACTTCAAGGACCCGGCCACCAACCAGCTCACCGGCCTCGACTACGACCTGGGCAACGCCCTGGCCGAGCGCCTGGGAGTGAAGATCGCCTGGCAGGAAACCGGCTTCGAGCAAATGATCAACGCCCTGACCACCGACCGCGTGGACGCGGTGCTGTCGGGCATGACCGACACCGCTGAGCGGCAGAAGAGCGTGACCTTCGTCGACTACTTCACCAGCGGGCCGCAGTTCTACACCCTGCAGAAAAACACCGCGATCAACGAACCCACCGACCTGTGCGGGAAGAAGGTCGGCACCAGCCGTCGCACCACCTTCCCGACGGAAATCGCCACCTGGAGCAAGGCCAACTGCGAAGCCCATGGCAAGCCGGCGGTGGTGGTGATCGGCGCCGAAGGTTCGGCCGACGCCCGCGCCCAACTGCGCCAGAGCCGCATCGACGCGGCCATGCAAGGCAGCGAGACCCTGCCGTACCTCAAGACTCAGGAGAAGGACACCTACAAGACCCTGGGCCTGCCGATCTCCGAGCAGTTCACCGGCCTGGGCGTGAGCAACAAGAAGCCCGAGCTGGCCGAAGCCCTGAAGACCGCGCTGCAAAGCATGGTCGACGACGGCAGCTACCAGGCCATCCTGAAGAAATGGGACCTGGAGCTGGGCGCGATCAAGACCGTGACCCTCAACGCCGGTAAATAACCACCCGAGCAATCCCCCCGCGGGCGCGAGCCCATTCGTGTCCGCGGGAGGTGGCTGTCGCTCACCCGATGACGGGCAAACCGGCCCGCCCCAATGACTGGAGCGCTATCGATGTCCTCCTCACCCCAACCCACCTGGCCGGACGGGCACCAGGCGTGCCTGGCCCTGGCCTTCGACCTCGACGGGCCGACCGGCGACGCCATGCTCGACGGCTCGATCTGGCGCAAGCCGGAATACTTCGGCTTCGGCGGCTACGGCCCCTATCGGGCCCTGCCGCGCTTGCTCAACCTGCTCGATGCCTTCCGGATCCCGACCACCTTCTTCGTCCCCGCCTGGGTGGTGGAGAACTGGCCCAGGCAATGCCAGGCAATCGTCGAGCGCGGGCACGAGGTGGCCTACCACGGCTACCGGCATGAGTCCTTCTATGCCCTGCCGCTGGAGCAGCAGAAGGCGGTCATGGCCAAATCCCGCGAGGTGTTCTGGAAGCACCTGAATATCCGCGCCGAAGGTTTCCGTACCCCGTCCGGCGACTGGCGGGCCGAAACCCCGGCCATGCTGGTGGAAGCCGGCGTCACTTACTCCAGCAGCATGCGCGGCGACGACCGCCCGTACCTGGTCCGGGTGCCGGGCCATGCCACGCCGCTGGTGGAGATCCCCGGACGCTGGGAGATGGACGACTACGCCTCCATCGCCTACACCCGCGCCCCCGATTTCCCCGCGGGCCTGGACCGCACTGCCAGCTACGAGCTGACCCTGGACAACTGGCGCCGCGAGTACGACGGCGCCATGGACGAAGGGCTGTGCCTGACCACCCTGTTCCACCCCAAGATCACCGGCAAGCCCGGGCGCATCCTGCTGCTGGAGCGCCTGTTCGAACATATGCGCCAGCGCCAGGACGTGTGGTTCGCCACCTGCCGCGACGTCGCCCGCTGGTGGCTCAAGGAGCATCACCATGGCTGAACCCCAGGCCTGGCCCCAGGGCTACCGCTGCGCCGTGGCGGTGACCGTCGACTACAACGACATCCACGGCATCCTCACCCAGGCCCCGGAAGTGGCCGGGCGCGACAAGACCCTGTCGGTCTGGCGCTATGGCAGCCAGCGCGGCGTCGAACGCCTGCTGGCGCTGCTCGACGAACTGCGGGTGCCGGCCACCTGGTTCGTTCCGGGGATCGTGGCCGAGGAAAACCCCGGGCATGTGCGGGCGATCCAGGCCGCCGGGCATGAAATCGCCTGCGCCGGTTATCGCCACGCCAACTACGACCGCTTGAGCCTGGCCGAGCAGCAGCTGGAACTGCAACGCGGTTGCCAGGCCCTGGCCGACCTCACCGGCCAGCGCCCCAGGGGCTTTCGCATTCCGGCCGGCAACTGGGCCCCGGGGTTTGTCGAGGCGCTGCATGGGCAAGGCATTCGCTGGTCGTCGTCCTGGCGCGGCGATGACCTGCCCTTCCCCCACCCGACCCGGCCGCAAGTGATAGAGCTGCCCCTGCACTACGAGCTGGAAGACGAGCCCTACTTCGCCTTCAACCTCAGCCCGGCGGTACCGCCGGGGCAATCGCGGATCGCCTCCTACAGCCACACCCTGGGCAACCTGCAGCTGGACTTCGCCGGCTTCCACCGCTTCGGCCTGCTCTACGTGCTGCGCCTGCACCCGGAGATCATCGCCACCCCGGGGCGCATCGGCCTGCTGCGCGAGCTGTTGCAGGGCATCCAGCGGCACGAGGATGCGTGGATCGCCCGCGCCGGCGAAATCGCCCAGTGGTGGGCGGAACGCGCG
This sequence comes from Pseudomonas sp. GW531-T4, assembly GCF_017349615.1. Taxonomy (NCBI): domain Bacteria; kingdom Pseudomonadati; phylum Pseudomonadota; class Gammaproteobacteria; order Pseudomonadales; family Pseudomonadaceae; genus Pseudomonas; species Pseudomonas sp. GW531-T4. The sequence continues at coordinate 17,066 of NZ_JACMZT010000035.1, read as the reverse complement.
CAACCGCTGGCGGAGGATCACCCCGCGGCGATTTATGAACGTCACTATCGGGCCTACCTGCCATGACCGATCGTTTGCAACGCCTGGCGCAATTCTGCGTCGACAGCCGTTTCGAAGACCTGCCCCCGGCCCTGGTGGCCCAGGCCACCCGGCATATCCTCGACACCTTCGGTGCCGCGCTGGCCGGGGCGCACAGCGAAGTCGCCGCGGCGGCGCGACAGGCCCTCGGCGACGAAGCTGGCCCCAGTCGGGTATGGGGCACCGACCTGAGCACCAGCGCCACCCAGGCGGCCTTGCTCAACGGCATCGCCGCCCATGCCCTGGAGCTGGACGACACCGGCGGCTGCGACCATTCCGGGGCGGTGGTGCTGCCGGCGGTGATGGCCGCCGTCAGCCTGCGGGGCACCACACTCAGCGGCCGCGAACTGCTCACCGCGGTGGTCATGGGTTACGAAGTCGGGCGCCGGGTGCTGGAAGCCTGCGGCGGTTATTCCGCCCACAACGGCGCTGGCTGGCATTCCACCGCCACCTGCGGGGTGTTCGGCGCGGCCGTCGCTTGCGGCCGGGTGCTCGGCCTCGATGCCCGGCAGATGGGCTCGGCCCTGGGCCTGGCCGGCAGCTTCAGCGGCGGGCTCTGGGCCTTTATTCACGACGGTTCGCACAGCAAGAAACTGCACAGCGGCCGGGCGGCCGAAGGCGGTCTGCTGGCCGCGCGGCTGGCCCGGCAAGGCGTGACCGGGCCGGGCCAGCTGTTCGAGGAGGTCTGGGGCGGCTTCCTCAAGACCTTGGCCGGCAGCGATGCGATCCCCCAGGCCCTGGACGAAAACCTGGGCCAGGTGTGGAAGCTCGCACGCTGCTCGATCAAGCCTTATGCCTCCTGCCGGGGCACCCACTCGGCCATCGATGCCCTGGGCCTGTTGCTCGAACAACTGCAGGTGACGGCGGATCAGGTGGAAGACATTCAGGTGTCCCTCTGCGCCTTCCTCGACGGCATGTGCGGCAGTCGCGCCATCGACTCCCTGGCCGCCGCGCAGATGAGCCTGCCCTACGCCCTCGCGGCACGCCTGGTGCATGGCCATGCCGGGCTGGATGCCTATGATCGCCCGTGCCGCGAAACACCGCGGATCGCCAGCGCCATGGCACGGATCCGCCTTGAAGTGGATCCACAACTGTCAGAGGATGGTGAGCCCGTGGTCACCCTGCGTACCCGTGACGGGCGCCAGGCCAGCCTGTGCGTCGGGGTACCGTTGGGCGCGCCGGGCAACCCGCTCGGCGATCAGGCGCTGCAAGAAAAGTTTCTCAGCCTGGCGACCCGGGTGCTGCCCGCCGAACGGGCCGGCGAATTGCTGCAACAGTTGTGGCGGCTGGCGGATATGGAATCCGTCGCCGTGCTGGACCACTGGCTCCAACCATAGCTCCCCGATAGCCCCCCATAGCCCACTCAGACAACAAGGACTCGTGCACCACCGTGGCCACTTATTCGCTGGTTATCCGCCGCCTGATGATCTGCTCGCTGACCATTGTCGTCAGTCGCGCCATCACCAGCCCCCTGCTCACCCTGTTCCTTAGCGAAAAACTCAGCCTCGACCAGCAGGACGTCGGCCTGCTGCTGGGGATCGCGGTGTTTATCGCCACCTTGCTTGCGCTCTATGGCGGCTACATCCTCGATCGCCTGGACAAGCGCCGGTTGCTGATCCTGACCATGCTCTCCAGCGGCATCGGTTTTGTGCTGCTGACCTTCGCCCACAACCTCTACCTGACCACCGCGATCCTGGTGATCACCGAAACCGCCTCGGCGCTGTTCCTGATCGGTTCCAAGGCGATCATCAGCGAAAACCTGCCGGTGAGTCAGCGGGCCAAGGTGTTCTCCCTGCGCTACACCCTGACCAATATCGGCTACGCCACCGGCCCCATGCTCGGCGTGGTGATCGCCGGGCAACTGCCGCTGGCGCCGTTCCTGATCGCCGGCGCCATCGCCTTTCTCAGCACCCTGCTGATGCGCGGCATTCCACCCACGCCGGGCCTGTCCTCGCTGAGCAAGCCGCAGAGTTTCCTCAATACCCTGGTGACCCTGAAAAACGACCGCACGCTGATCATGTTCACCTGCGGCTGCCTGCTCAGCACCATCGTCCACGGGCGTTTCACCCTGTACCTGTCGCAGTACCTGCTGGTCACCCAAGACGCGAAAAGCGCCCTCGACACCATGGCCGCCCTGCTGGCCTGCAACGCCATCAGCGTGATCCTGTTGCAGTACCAGATCGGCCGCTTCCTCAAGCGCGAACAATTGCGCCACTGGATCGCCGTCGGCACCAGCCTGTTCATCCTCGGCCTGATCGGCTTCAGCCTGGCCGACAGCCTGCTGGGCTGGTGCCTGGCGATGTTCGTCTTCACCCTCGGCGAGATGATCATCTACCCGGCGGAATTCCTGTTCATCGACACCCTGGCCCCCGAGGCACTGCGCGGCAGCTATTACGGCGCGCAGAACCTCGCGGCGCTGGGCGGTGCCTTGAGCCCGGTGATCTGCGGCTACCTGCTGGTGCACACCCCGGCACCGACCATGTTCTATGCCCTGAGCGCCTTGGCCGCCCTCGGCGGGCTGCTGTGTTTCATCAGCGGACGGCGGGTGGCGCAGGTCGCGACAGTGCAAAAATAGTGCACTTAAACAGCATTATTATGAATTTGTAGGCGCTTCGATTGATCGGCACACTGTGCCGGTTCCTCCCCCCAAATGTTGGAACGCTTCAGGGCTTTCTGGTAATCCAGACAAGCCCTTCTTTTTGCCCGCTGAACCGGAATTGGATCGCTTCGTCATGCTTGCTCGCTGGAAACCCGCCGCCATCAATACCCGCCCCTCGGAATGGAGCCGCGCCGCGCTCGGCATGGCCTTGGGCACGCTGTTCAGTGTCTGGTTGTGCAGCCGGGTGTTCGGCATGGAGGTGGCGCTGCACCTGATCGGCCCGCTGGGGGCTTCGGCGGTGCTGCTGTTCGCGGTGTCGTCCGGGGCGCTGGCGCAACCCTGGTCGATCCTCGGCGGCTACCTGTGCGCCGCAGTCCTGGCGTTGCTGGTATCCCATGTGCTCGGGCGTACCCTGGGCAGCGCCTGCCTGGCCGCCGGCATGTCCCTGGTGCTGATGTGCTGGCTGCGTTGCCTGCACCCGCCGGCCGGCGCGGTGGCCCTGACGATGGTGCTGGCCGACCCGGCGACCATCGCCCTCGACTGGCTGGCCCTCGGCCCGGTGATGCTGGCGGCCCTGTGCCTGTTGCTCAGCGCCCTGGCCTACAACAACCTGACCCGCATCCGCTACCCCAAGGGCCAGAGTGAATCCGCCACCAGGCTGCCCGCCGAGCAGCCATCCACCGATGCCCTGGCCATCACCGCCGCCGACCTCAAGCTGGCGCTGGATGAGATGCAGGAGTTCTTCGACGTCACGCCGCAGGATCTGGAGCAACTGATCCATGCCAGCGAAGCCCATGCGCGCCGGCGCAGTATTGGCGAGGTGTTGGCGTCGCGGGTGTGATCGGGGTTATCCGGACAGATCGCGGACTCAGGTTTGACGGCAACTGCGTTGCCGATCGCAGCCTCGCAGGCTCGGCAGCGGCTACACAAACACCGCGGTCCCTGTAGCCGCTGCCGAAGGCTGCGATCAGCCGGTCCGCGTTCGGGCGAAGCAGTCATAAAACCAGACGCCGCGTTTTTTAAGTCAGATCATCGGATCCCAACGCTGCGACCAGTCGGTGTCGCTGGCGATAACTTCGCGCAGCACTTCGAAGGCCTGCTGCAGCTGGGCCGAATCCCGTTCGCGGGCGTACAGCAGGTAGGTCGGGAAGTTGAACTCCGGGGCCTTTTCCACCCGTTCCAGCACGCCGCTGTCCAGGTAGCTCTGCACCACCCGGGTACGGAAGTAGCCACTGCCGCCGCCTTCGAGGATGAACTGCAAGGCCAGCGGCCCGAGGTTGAAACCCACCGCGGCCTTGGCCTGGTCCGGCAGCGCCGCGTCGTGCTGGCGGCGGAAATCCTCGCCCCAGTCGATGTACACATAAGGCTCGGGTTTGCCGGCCAGGCGCACCAGGATCAGCTTTTCCTCGAGCAACTGCTCGACCTGCAACCCCGGCCCGTACACCGGTTGGAACACCAGCGCGGCATCCAGCACACCCAGCTCCAGCTGGCGTTGCAGGCTCGCGCCCTCGGCGATCTGGCTGCGCACGGCGTGGCTGGGAATCGCCTGGCGCAGGCGGCGCACCCAGTTGAGCATCAACGGATTGCACAGGCTGACTTCACCGCCGATGTGCAGCACGTTGCGATAACCGGCCAGCAACGGCAGGTCGCGCTGGGCGGCCTCCCAGGTCTGCACCAGCTGGTTGGCATAGACGATGAACGCCTCGCCGTCGGCGGTCAGCCGGGCCCCGGCGCGGTTGCGCACGAACAGCTTGCAGTTGAGCTGGCCTTCGAGGTTCTGCACCCGGGCGCTGATCGCGGTCTGGGTCAGGTGCAAGCGCTCGGCCGCGGCGATCAGGCTACCGCTGCGGACGATTTGCAAAAAGGTGCGGGCCAGGTCGATGTCCATGTTGCCTCTGGGTCACGAAAGTCGAGCGCCATTGTAGCGGCGCTGGTCGTCCGGTGCGCCTGGACAGCGGATAAATACGGGCTCGCCATACTGGCCCGGACGGCACGACAAACAGCGTCGAGGGCATCTGCGCCTCATGCAAAAATGCACAGCCAACCTGCAGTTATTCGGGTTGTACATGGCAAATTTGCACTGTTACGATCCCTCATTGTTCGCGCGCGAACACACCTATAAAGAACAATAAAAGCAGGGAGTTAGTGATGACTGCTCAGGTTCCATCCCAGGCCACGCGAGACGCCGGCGCCACGTCGGTCGAGGCCTCGCAACAGGACGTGCTGGCCGAAGTCCGCAACCATATTGGTCACCTGACCCTCAACCGCCCCGCCGGCCTCAATGCCATCACCCTCGGCATGGTGCGCACCCTGCAGCGCCAGCTCGATGCCTGGGCCCAGGACCCGCAGGTGCACGCGGTGGTCCTGCGCGGCGCCGGCGAAAAAGCCTTCTGCGCCGGCGGCGATATCCGCACCCTCTACGACAGCTACAAGAACGGCCAGACCCTGCACGAGGAGTTCTTCGTCGAGGAATACGCGCTGGACCTGGCGATCCACCATTACCGCAAGCCGGTGCTGGCGCTGATGGACGGTTTTGTCCTCGGCGGCGGCATGGGCCTGGTCCAGGGCGCCGACCTGCGCCTGGTCACCGAGCGCAGCCGCCTGGCGATGCCGGAAGTGGCCATCGGTTATTTCCCGGATGTCGGCGGCAGCTACTTCCTGTCGCGCATCCCCGGCGAGCTGGGCACCTACCTGGGCGTCAGCGGCGTGCAGATCCGCGCCGCCGATGCCCTGTACTGCGGGCTGGCGGACTGGTACCTGGAGAGCGACCAGCTGAGCCTGCTGGACCAGCGCCTCGACAACCTGCAATGGCGCGACACCCCGCTCAAGGACCTGCAGGGCCTGCTGGCCAAGCTCGCCGTGCGGCAGTTGCCGGACGCGCCGCTGGCGGCGCTGCGCCCGGCCATCGATCATTTCTTCGCCCAGGCCGACGTGCCGAGCATCGTGCAACAGTTGCGCGAAGTGACCGTTGGCGATACCCACGAATGGGCCAGCAGCACCGCCGACCTGCTGGCGACCCGCTCGCCCCTGGCCATGGCGGTGACCCTGGAAATGCTCCGGCGCGGTCGCCAGCTGAGCCTGGAACAGTGTTTCGCCCTGGAGCTGCACCTGGACCGCCAGTGGTTCGAGCGCGGCGACCTGATCGAGGGCGTGCGCGCCCTGCTGATCGACAAAGACAAGAACCCACGCTGGAACCCGCCCACCCTGCAGGCGCTGGACGCCGCGCACGTGGCGAGTTTCTTCAGCGCTTTCGACCCGAGCCGGAGCTGAGCCATGCACGACATTGAATTGAGCGAAGAGCAGGTGATGATCCGCGACATGGCCCGGGACTTCGCCCGCGGTGAAATCGCCCCCCACGCCCAGGCCTGGGAAAAGGCCGGCTGGATCGACGACGCCCTGGTGGCGAAGATGGGCGAGCTGGGCCTGCTGGGCATGGTGGTCCCCGAGGAATGGGGCGGCACCTATGTCGACTACGTGGCCTACGCCCTGGCGGTGGAAGAAATCTCCGCCGGCGACGGCGCCACCGGCGCGCTGATGAGCATCCACAACTCGGTGGGCTGCGGGCCGATCCTCAACTACGGCAGCGAGGAACAGAAACAGACCTGGCTGGCGGACCTGGCCAGCGGCCAGGCGATCGGCTGCTTCTGCCTGACCGAACCCCAGGCCGGTTCCGAAGCCCACAACCTGCGCACCCGCGCCGAACTCAAGGACGGCCAGTGGGTGATCAACGGCGCCAAGCAGTTCGTCAGCAACGGCCGGCGCGCCAAGCTGGCCATCGTCTTCGCGGTGACCGATCCGGACTTGGGCAAGAAAGGCCTGTCGGCGTTCCTGGTGCCCACCGACACCCCGGGTTTTGTCGTCGACCGCAGCGAACACAAGATGGGCATCCGCGCCTCGGACACCTGCGCGGTGACCTTCAACCAATGCACCGTCCCCGAGGCCAACCTGCTGGGCGAGCGCGGCAAGGGCCTGGCCATCGCCCTGTCCAATCTCGAAGGCGGGCGCATCGGCATCGCCGCCCAGGCCCTGGGCATCGCCCGTGCGGCGTTCGAGGCGGCGCTGGCCTACGCCCGCGAGCGGGTGCAGTTCGACAAGCCGATCATCGAGCACCAGAGCATCGCCAACCTGCTGGCCGACATGCACACCCGCCTGAACGCCGCGCGCCTGCTGATCCTGCATGCCGCGCGCCTGCGCAGCGCCGGCCAGCCGTGCCTGTCGGAAGCCTCCCAGGCCAAGCTGTTCGCCTCGGAAATGGCCGAGAAGGTCTGCTCCTCGGCGATCCAGATCCACGGTGGCTACGGCTACCTCGAGGACTACCCGGTGGAGCGTTACTACCGGGACGCGCGGATCACCCAGATCTACGAAGGCTCCAGCGAGATCCAGCGCATGTTGATTGCCCGCGATAGCGTCTTCACAGACACCGCACAAATAAAAATCGCAGCCTTGGCTGCGATTTTTTATGGGTAACGACAGCCCGGATTATTTGTCCTTGAACTGCGCCTCGCGCTTGGCGATAAACGCCGCCATGCCTTCCTTCTGATCCTCGGTGGCGAAGGCCGCATGGAACACCCGGCGCTCGAAACGCACGCCTTCCGACAGGCTGACTTCGAAGGCGCGGTTCACGCTTTCCTTGATCATCATGCTCACGGGCACCGATTTGGCGGCGATCAGCGCCGCGACTTTCAGCGCTTCGTCCAGCAGCTCATCGGCCGGCACGATACGCGCGACGATGCCGCAACGCTCGGCTTCCACCGCATCGATGAAACGCCCGGTCAGGCACATTTCCATGGCCTTGGCCTTGCCCACCGCGCGGGTCAGGCGCTGGGTGCCGCCCATGCCCGGCAGCACCCCGAGGTTGATTTCCGGCTGGCCGAACTTGGCGTTGTCGCCGGCCAGGATGAAGTCGCACATCAGCGCCAGCTCGCAGCCGCCGCCCAGGGCAAAACCGTTGACCGCGGCGATGATCGGCTTGCGCCGGTTGGCCACCCGGTCACTGTCGCTGAACAGGTCGTCCATGTAGATCTGCGGGTAGGTCAGCTCGGCCATTTCCTTGATGTCGGCACCGGCAGCGAAGGCCTTCTTCGAGCCGGTGAGGACGATGCAGCCGATCTGCGGATTGGCTTCCAGGCTGTCCAGGGCCTGGTTCACTTCGCTGACGATCTGCGCATTGAGGGCGTTCAGCGCCTGCGGGCGGTTGAGGGTGATCAGGCCGACGCGGTCCTTGATCTCCAACAGAATGGTTTCGTAACTCATGGATCAGCTCCTGCTAAAAGTCAGAGGTTGCGCGAAATGACCATGCGCTGAATGTCGCTGGTGCCTTCGTAGATCTGGCAGACCCGCACATCGCGGTAGATGCGCTCCAGCGGAAAGTCGTTCAAGTAGCCATAGCCGCCCAGGGTTTGCAAGGCGGCGGAACAGACCTTCTCGGCCATTTCCGAAGCGAACAGCTTGGCCATCGACGCTTCCACCAGCGCCGGCTTGCCGCTGTCGCGCAGGGCCGCGGCGTAGTGCACCATCTGCCGCGCCACGGCGATCTGGGTGGCCATGTCCGCCAGGCGGAAAGCCACCGCCTGATGCTCGATGATCGGCTTGCCGAAGCTCTGCCGTTCGCGGGCATAGTCACGGGCAGCCTCGAAAGCCGCACGGGCCATGCCCACCGATTGCGAGGCAATGCCCACGCGGCCGCCTTCGAGGTTGGCCAGGGCGATCTTGTAGCCCTCGCCCTCCTCGCCCAGGCGGTTGGCCACCGGCACTTTCACGTCCTCGAAGAGGATCTGGCAGGTGTCGGAGGCATGCTGGCCGAGCTTGTCTTCCACCCGCGCGACGCTGTAGCCCGGCGCGTCGGTGGGCACGATAAAGGCGCTGATGCCGCGCTTGCCGGCCGCCGGGTCGGTCACCGCGAACACGATCACCACCCCGGCATTCTGCCCGGAGGTAATGAACTGCTTGCAGCCGTTGAGCACGTAATGGTCACCCTCCAACCGCGCCCGGGTTTTCAGGCTGCTGGCGTCGGAGCCGGCCTGGGGTTCGGTCAGGGCGAAGGCGCCGAGCATCGCGCCGCTGGCCAGGGGCTTGAGGAAACGCTCCTTCTGCTCGTCGTTGCCGAACTTGAGGATCGGCACGCAGCCCACCGAGTTGTGCACGCTCATGATGGTCGAGCAGGCGCCGTCGCCGGCGGCGATCTCTTCCAGGGCCATGGCATAGGCCAGGTAGCCGGTGTCGCAACCGCCCCACTGCTCCGGCACCAGCATGCCGAAGAAGCCCAGCCCGGCCATCTCGCCGATGGCCTCGCGAGGGAAGCGATGCTCGCGGTCCCATTCGGCGGCGAACGGCTTCAAGCGTTCCTGGGCGAACTGCCGGGCCGCGTCGCTGATCTGCTGTTGTTCGTCATTAGGCAGCATGGTGATTCCTTAATACAGGCATTCGACGGCCATGGCCGTGGCTTCGCCGCCGCCGATGCAGATCGCCGCGACGCCACGCTTCAGGCCTTTCTGGCGCAGGGCCGAGAGCAGGGTCACGAGGATCCGCGCGCCGGACGCGCCGATCGGGTGGCCCAGGGCGCAGGCGCCGCCGTGGACGTTGACCTTGTCGTGGGGGATTTCCAGCTTCTGCATGGTGACCAGGCTGACCACGGCAAAGGCTTCGTTGATTTCGAACAGCTCGACCTGGTCCAGCGACCAGCCGGTCTTCTTCAGCAGTTTCTTGATCGCCCCGACCGGCGCCACCGGGAACAGTCCCGGGGTATCGGCGAACGCCGCATGACCGTGGATCACCGCCAGGGGCTTGAGGCCACGTTTCTCGGCCTCGGAACGGCGCATCAGCACCAGGGCCGCGGCGCCGTCGGAGATCGAACTGGAGTTGGCCGCGGTGACGGTGCCACCGTCGCGGAACGCCGGTTTCAGCGTGGCGATCTTGTCGAGCTTGGCCTTGGGCGGCTGTTCGTCGTCGCTGATGGTCTGCTGTTCCTTGCCGACAGTGACCTGCAGCGGCACGATTTCCGCCTTGAAGCTGCCGTCCTTGATCGCCTGTTGGGCGCGGGTCAGCGAGGCCACGGCGAAGGCGTCCTGGGCTTCGCGACTGAAGCCGTTGGTCTCGGCGCAGTCTTCGGCGAAGGTGCCCATCAGGCGGCCCTTGTCGTAGGCGTCTTCGAGACCGTCGAGGAACATATGGTCGAGCACCCGCCCGTGGCCCATGCGGTAGCCGCTGCGGGCGCGATCCAGCAGGTACGGCGCGTTGGACATGCTTTCCATGCCGCCGGCGATCACCACCTCGGCGCTGCCGGCCAGCAGCATGTCGTGGGCGGCGATGGTCGCGGCCATGCCGGAGCCGCACATCTTGTTCAGGGTGGTGCAGCGGGTGGCCTTGTCCAGCCCGGCGCCCAGCGCCGCCTGACGGGCCGGCGCCTGGCCGAGACCGGCCGGCAGCACGCAGCCGAACAGCACTTCATCGACGCTGTCGCTGGCCACTCCAGCGCGCTCCACCGCGGCCTTGATCGCGGCGGCGCCGAGTTGCGGCGCGGTCAGGCTTTTCAGCTCGCCCTGGAAACCGCCCATCGGGGTGCGGACGGCGCTGACGATAACGATCGGATCTTGGTTCATGGTCATCCTCCTTCCTTACTTGGCTGCCATGCGCAGGGCACCGTCGAGACGGATCACCTCGCCATTGAGCATGCTGTTGCTAATGATATGCCCGACCAGCGCGGCGTACTCGTCCGGCTTGCCCAGGCGTGGCGGGAACGGCACGCCGGCGGCCAGGGAAGCGCGGACTTCGTCGCTCATGCCGGCCATCATCGGGGTTTCGAAAATGCCCGGGGCGATGGTCATCACCCGGATACCGTAGCGCGCCAGTTCGCGGGCGGCCGGCAGGGTCAGGCTGGCGATCGCGCCCTTGGACGCGGCATAGGCGGCCTGGCCGATCTGCCCGTCGAAGGCTGCCGCCGAAGCGGTGTTGATGATTACCCCGCGCTCGCCGTCGGCGTTCGGTTCGCTATTGGCGATGGCCGCGGCGGCCAGGCGCATCAGGTTGAAACTGCCGATCAGGTTGACGTTGATCACCTGGCTGAAGCTGGCCAGGGCATGCGGACCGTGCTTGCCGAGGATCTTCTCGCCGCGCACGATCCCGGCGCAGTTGACCAGCCCATGCAGGCTGCCGAACGCCTTGAGCGTGGCCTGCACCGCCGCTTCGGCGGCCGCTTCGTCAGTGATATCGGCGACCGTGCTCCGGCAGCCGAGCTGCTGCGCCTGGGCCGCGACGGCCTCGGCATTGAGGTCCACCAGCATCACCTGGGCGCCGGCCTTGACCAGCATCTGCGCGGTGGCCGCACCGAGACCGGAAGCGCCGCCGCTGACGAGAAAAACCTTGTTTTCGATGTGCATCATGAGTTCCTGGGTAATTCAGGCCGAAGCCTTGTGCGCCGCGGCCTCTTGAGCCTTGGCGATTTCCTGGTTGCGCAGGATGAAGCGCTGCAACTTGCCGCTTGGGGTTTTCGGCAATTCGCTGACAAATTCGATTTCACGGGGGTACGAGTGCGCGGCCAGGCGCTTGCGCACATGCTGGCGCAGCTCTTCGGCCAGCTCCGGCGCGGCGCGGTATTGCGGGCTGAGCACGACGAAGGCCTTGACCAGCTCGGTGCGCTCCGGATCGGGCTTGCCGATCACCGCCGCTTCGACCACCGCCGGGTGCTCGATCAGCGCGCTTTCCACGTCGAACGGGCCGACCCGGTAACCCGAGGTGGTGATCACATCGTCGCTGCGGCCGACGAAGCTGATGCTGCCGTCCGGGTTCAGCTCCACGGTGTCGCCGCTGAGGTAGTAGTGGCCGACGAAGGCCTTGGTCACCACGCCGTCGTAGCCGTTGAACCAGCACATCGGCGACTGGCTGCGGTCGATGGCGAGGATCCCCGGCTGGCCCACCGAGAGTTCCTGGTGCTGCTCGTCGAGCACCACGATGCGGTGGCCCGGCGAGGCGAAACCGGCCGCGCCGACATGCACCGGATGCTCCAGGCCATGGTGGTTGCACAGGACCATGCCCAGCTCGGTCTGGCCGTAATGGTCGTGGATCACCACGCCGAGGTTGTCGGCGAACCAGCGGATCACCTCCGGGTTCAGCGGCTCGCCGGCGCTGCTGACGATGCGCAGCTTGCCCTTGATCGAGCGGGCGAACTCGTCGCCGCCGGCAATCAGCAGGCGGTAGGCGGTCGGCGAACCGGTGAGGTTGCTGATCCCGTATTTGTTGATCACCCGGCAGGTGCTTTCCAGGGTGAAGGGCCCATCGTAGAAGGTGATCGGGTGGCCCAGGCCCAGCGGGCCGGTGACGCCAAAATAGATGCCGTAGGCCCAGCCCGGGTCGGCGACGTTCCAGAACGCGTCCTCGGGACGCAGGTCGACGGCGTCGCGGGTGTAGCTCTGGAACGCGACGATGGCCTTGAGCGGCACGTACAGCGCCTTGGACGGGCCGGTGGTGCCGGAGGTGAACATCAGCAGGAACGGGTCTTCGCCCGTCAGCAGCACGGGTTCGCACTGCGCCGGGTAATTGCCCAGCTCGGCCCAGAAACTGAAGTCGCCACGGACGATGCCCTGGCCCTTGGTGCCCGCGACCGTGACGATGGTCGGGCAGTCGGCCACCTCATTGAGCTTTGGCCGGTTGACCGCGTCGGTCACCACCACTTTGGCCCCGGAGGTGTTCAGGCGGTGTTCGATGGCCTTGGGGCCGAAGGCGGTGAACAGCGGCTGGTAGACCGCGCCGATGCGCCAGGTGGCGAGCACCGCGATCAGCAGTTCGACGTTGCGCGGCAGCAGGCCGGCGACCTTGTCGCCCTTGCCCACGCCCTGGGCCAGGAGGAAGTTGGCGAAACGCGCGGCCTGGTCCTGCAATTCGCTGAAGGTGTAGGTCGCACTGCTGCCGTCGCGGCCCTCCCAGAACAATGCGATGCGCCCCGGCAAGGCGTGCCGGTCACAGCATTCGACGCAGGCATTGAGTGCCGACAAGGAGCCCTGCAGGGCCGCATCGACCGTGTGCTGGTAATTGAAGTGTGCCGTGGCAGACAGGTAATCGCGCATTGCCAGAATCCCTCGCTGTTCTTATTAGGATGGGAACCAATGGGAACTACAAAGACATCAGGCAAATACTGGCGCCACGGCCCGGGCGGGACAATGGTCAAAGCTTTCAAGTTGCGTGACTGGTTTGGCCAAGAACCCCATGGCGGTCAAGGCGCCCTGTAGCCGCTGCCAAGCGACAGCGAGGCTGCGATCGACCCGCGTAGCGGTCGCAACCCAGGCAACGCATTCAGCCTGACACACCGCAAGCTCAGGTTTCGCGGCAACTGCGTTGCCGATCGCAGCCTCGCGCTGCTCGACAGCGGCTACCCAAGTTCCCCGTAGCCGCTGCCACAGGCTGCGATCGACCCGCGTAGCGGTCGCAACCGAGGCAACGCATTCAGCCTGACCCACCACAAGCTCAGGTTTTGCGGCAACTGCGTTGCCGATCGCAGCCTCGCGCTGCTCGACAGCGGCTACCCAAGTTCCCCGTAGCCGCTGCCACAGGCTGCGATCGACCCGCATAGCGGTCGCAACCCAGGCAACGCATTCAGCCTGACACACCGCAAGCTCAGGTTTTGCGGCAACTGCGTTGCCGATCGCAGCCTCGCGCTGCTCGACAGCGGCTACCCTGGTTTCCCGTAGCCGCTGCCGCAGGCTGCGATCGACCCGCATAGCGGTCGCAACCGAGGCAACGCATTCAGCCTGACCCACCGCAAGCTCAGGTTTTGCGGCAACTGCGTTGCCGATCGCAGCCTCGCGCTGCTCGACAGCGGCTACAGGGATGCGCTCAAGTCGGGTCGTTGAGGATCAGGCTGCGGTAATGCCCGGGGTTGGAGCCGGACCATTTGCGAAAGGCTTTGTAGAACGAACTGGCGTCGGCGAAGCCCAGGCGGCTGGCGATTTCCGTGAAGCTGATCTGCGGCTCGGCCAGCCAGGCGATCGCCAGTTCCTTGCGCACCCCGTCCTTGATTCCCTGGTAGGTCTGCCCCTCTTCCGCCAGGCGGCGACGCAGGGTCGAGGCCGACATGCACAGGCTGTGGGCCAGGCTCTCGGTTTCCGGCCACTGCGCGGCGGGCAGCTGGCGCAGGTCGTGCTTGATGCGGCTGGCCAGGCTCTCTGGGTCGCGGTATTTGACCAGGATATTGGCCGGCGCCTGGGCCAGGAAACGCTTGAGCTCCTCGTCAGTGCGCTTGATCGGCAAGTCCAGGCAGTCGGCGGCAAAGATCATCCGCGTGCGCGGCCGGTCGAACCGCAGGTTCTGCGAGAACATCACCTGGTAGTCGTCGCAGAAATCCGGTTCCGGGCAGCGCAGCTCGATGGCCAGGATCGGGATGCGCCGCCCGGCCAGCCAGCAGGCCACGCCGTGGACGATCATCCAGTAGGTGAAATAGGTGAAGGCCCGGCGCGGCGCCTGCTCGTCCTCCAGCAGGACGATCTCCGCCAGGCTCTGCTGGCGCACCAGCTGGGCCGGCAGGTGTTCGAGCATCAGCGACAGGAACGCCAGCCCGGACTCCAGGCCCGCCGCCAGGTTCGGCCGGGCCATCGCGGTGCGACAGAGAAACTCCAGGCTGCCGGACTTGAGCTTGCGCGGGTCCATGCCGAAGAACTCGTCGTCCGTGCGCCGGGCCAGCAGGCGCCACAGCCGGGCATAGGCCACCGCCGGCACGCGGGCGGCGCTGACGTCCAGCCGGGCCGGGTCGATGCCGACCTTGAGCAGCACTTCTTCGCTGGCGGCACCCGGGGCGCAGCTTTGCAGCAGCGCTTCGCGCACCAGTTGCATGGAGATCGTGTCTTTTTCCGACATCGCGCGTAACTGCTTCCTGCATAAGGAGATTTGTCGGTCATCTTAGGCAGTGACGAGGAAAAAGCCAGTGGGCTTTTGGCTAAGCGGCCCATCTCGTTCCGTCCGGGCTCCTGACCTTTGTGCGCCGCTGCCTGCAGTGCTCTGCGCAGCGACAGGCTGCCGCCCATTCGCCGCTGCCCCAGGCAGATAAGCCTCAGTACACCGAAAGAAAAATCCCTTACAAGTCCTGATCTTGCCTTCGCCACAAAAAGATAAATCTCATTAACGCCAAAAAATTGTAAGCGTTCTTGTACATTCCGTTTTTAATAATCAATCTTAAATAGGATTTAATCTCATCAAACCCAAAGAGTGATTCTCATGGATAGCAAAGCCCCCTCCTCCTTGCCACAGCACCGTCTGCTGGCCCCCACAATAGGCCTCGCCATCGTCTCTGCCTCCGGTCTCACCGCTGCTGGCGAACGGCAGAACGTCTTGCAACTGGACAACATCAAGGTCGAGGCGGAGGAAGGCAAAGGCTACAAGACCGAACGTTCGTCTTCCGCCAAGTACGTGGCGCCGCTGCTGGACACCCCGCAGACCATCACCGTGGTGCCGCCCAAGCTGATCCAGGAACAGCAGGCGCTGAGCCTGCGCCAGGTGCTGTCGAACGTGTCCGGCATCACCTTCAACGCCGGCGAAGGCGGTGGCGGCTCGGGGGACAGCATCAACATCCGCGGCTTCTCGGCCAACAGCAACCTGCAGATCGACGGCCTGCGCGACAGCGCGCAGACCAACCGTTCCGACACCTTCAACATCGAGCAGGTGGAGGTGATCAAGGGCCCCAACTCGGTGTTCGGCGGCGCCGGCACCACCGGTGGCAGCATCAACCTGGTCAGCAAGCAGCCCAAGGACCAGGCGTTCACCCGCCTCGGCGGCAGCCTCGGCACCGACAACTACTACCGCCTGACGCTGGACAGCAACCAGCCCCTGGAAGGCGTCGGCCAGGACAGCGCGGTGCGGATCAACCTGATGGGCCATCAGAACGATGTGCCCGGCCGCGACAAGATCGACCGCGAGCGCTGGGGCATCGCGCCGTCGTTGCGCCTGGGGTTCAGCGACGCCACCCGGCTGACCCTCAGCGCCTTCCACCAGACCGACGACAACCTGCCCGACTACGGCGTACCGGCGCTGGACGGCAAGAAGCTGGCCGGGGTCAAGCGCGATGCCTATTTCGGCTGGAAGAATCTGGACAAGGAGCAGATCGAACAGAACGCCTTCACCGCCGACTTCGAGCATGATTTCAGCGACCACCTGCGCCTGCAGAACCTCACGCGCTACAGCCACACCGCGCGCGACACCATCGTCTCGGCGTCCCATGTCAACACCAGCGGCGTGCCGGCGGGCCGCTACCGTCCGGCCGGGCCCCAGGCCTACGGGCGCGACGCCACCACCGAGATGTGGATCAACCAGAGCAACCTGATCGGCGACTTCGAGTTCGCCGGCATGCGCCACGACCTGGTGGCGGGCGTGGAACTGTCCCGGGAAACCCTCGACCTGAAGACCTACAACCATGGCCTGGGCAGCGCGCTGTATCCGCGCGACGGCTATGCCCTGGGCAGCCCGCCCGGACGCTGGAACGGCCCGGTCAACAAGGCCACCAGCGGCTATACCGAGACCACCCTCAAGGGCCAGGCCTACTACCTGTTCGATACCATCGCCCTGAGCGAGCGCTGGGACCTCAACCTCGGCCTGCGCTACGACAAGATCAAGGGCGACGTCGACAAATACTCGGGCAGCCATGTGAAAAGCGAGAGCCTGGTCTCGGACACGAACAAGGCCAGCGCCCGCACCGGCCTGGTGTTCAAACCGACCGAAAACGGGCGCATCTATGCCGCCTGGGGCAACTCCTTCAACCCGTCCGCCGAAAACCTGGCCTCGACCGGCGGTGGCTTGAGCAAGGGCAACCAGGACCTGGCGCCGGAGAAGAACGAAACCTGGGAACTGGGCACCAAGTGGGAATTGCTGGACAAGCGCCTGGAACTGGACGGGGCGCTGTTTCGCGTAGAGAAGAGCAACGCCCGGGAAACCATGGCCGACGGTTCGACCCAACTGGCCGGCAAGCAGCGGGTGCAGGGTGTGGAAATCGGCGTCACCGGGCACGTCACCGAGCAGTGGGACGTGTTCGCCAACTACACCTTCCTCGACAGCGAAACCCTGAAAGCGGCGAACACCGCCTCGGGTATCGCGCGCAAGGGCCAGGCCCTGGGCAACACGCCGCCGCGCTCGCTC
Source organism: Pseudomonas sp. GW531-T4 (assembly GCF_017349615.1). Lineage (NCBI taxonomy): Bacteria > Pseudomonadati > Pseudomonadota > Gammaproteobacteria > Pseudomonadales > Pseudomonadaceae > Pseudomonas > Pseudomonas sp. GW531-T4. The sequence continues at coordinate 280 of NZ_JACMZT010000035.1, read as the reverse complement.
AACCTGTGGACCACCTATGAACTGCCGGCCGGCTGGACCCTGGGTTACGGCACTCGCTATGTCAGCGAGCGCAACGTGACCTCCAGCACCCGCGCCAAGCTGGACGCCTACTGGGTGCACAACGCCATGCTCGGCTACAAGGTCAACCACAACCTCGACCTGCAGCTGAACGTCAACAACCTGTTCGACAAGGACTACGTGGAACGGGTGCGCCAGCAGAACGGCTCGACCGCGCGCTCCTCGGCCATCGAATACGGCGACGCCCGCGCGGCGATCATGT
>NZ_JACMZT010000034.1:0-73401 GCF_017349615.1 Pseudomonas sp. GW531-T4 | reverse complement strand
AGCGCCACGCTCGTACCTCAACCCCGCCAATTTGGCGGGGCTTTTTTTGCCGAAAAATCGCTGCAACCAGCGACCAAAGCCCGGTAAAACACCAGAAAATATTAGCTTTCAGAAATCTTCCGCGCTGCCGATAGATTCTTATAGCACTTAGCCTTCATCTCACTTGTCAGTCAGTGCCGCATGATGCAACCTTGCCGCAGGCAACAGTAAAGAGGGCGCGAGCCCGGCGCGATCAGCATTTACCAAGCGAGTTTCCCCATGAAAAGCCAACCCGATGCCGCCAGCCGTATGGTGGCCGAGGTAGTGACGCAGTTGCCCGTGCCCTCGCGGCTCGGCATGCTGCGTTTCGAACGGCTGAATGAAGCGAGCTGGGCCCTGCTGTTTCTCGACCCGAACTGTGAACGCCAATTCGGCCTGCCCGCCGTCGAGCTCTGTGCCCTGGTCGGCTCGCCCTATGCCAGCCTGATGGAACCGGAAGCCCGCTATCAGTTGCACGACGCAATCCAGCAGCAACTGACCCACAGCCCGCATTACCTGATTCGCTACACCCTGCACACCGCCAAGGGCTCACTGAGCCTGCTGGAACTCGGCGAAGCCTACAAACAGCACAATCGACACCTGCTGCGGGGTTATTTCCTGGTGGTCGACGGCCTGCTCAACGACGATCAGCCGCTCCCCGCGCCCGACCTGGAAACCCAGAACAGCCGCCTGCAAATCGCCCTGGAACTCAACCAGCGGGCCCAGCAGGAACAACTCCAGCACCTCGAACGGGTGCGCGCCCAGCAGGACCTGATCCTGCTCCTGGCCCGCCAGCGCTACAGCACCAACAACCCCCTGCTGGAAGCCGCCGAGCTGATTACCCGCAGCGCCTGCGACATCTACGAAATCGACTGTGCCAGCATCTGGAACCTGGAAGGCCAGTTGCTGGTACCGATCTGCGCCTATCACCGCGACCTGCAGCAATACATCCTGCCGGAGGCGATCGACGCCAGCGATTTCCCCGACTACCTCGAAGCCCTGCACACCAGCCGGGCCATCGATGCGCACAATGCCATGCGCGATCCGCGCACCCGGGAAATGGCCGAAAGCCTGCGCCCGCGCAATATCAACGCCATGCTCGACGCCAGCATCCGCATCGACGGTCAGGTGGTCGGCGTGCTGTGCCTGGAACAAGTGGGCAACACCCGCGCCTGGCAATCCGATGAAATCGCCTTTGCCGGCGAGCTGGCCGACCAGTTCGCCCAGGTCATCAACAACCATAACCGCCGTACCGCTACCAGCGCCCTGCACCTGTTCCAGCGCGCGGTCGAGCAAAGCGCCAATGCCTTTCTGCTGGTCAACTGCGACGGCGTGGTGGAGTACGTCAACCCGAGCTTCACCGCGATCACCCAGTACAGCACCGAGGAAGTCCACGGCCATCGGCTGGCGGAACTGCCGGCGCTGGAGAACCTCAGCGAACTGCTGTTCGACGCGCCCTCCAGCCTGGCCAAGAGCAACAGCTGGCAGGGCGAATTCAAGAGCCGGCGCAAGAACCTGGAGCCGTACTGGGGCCAGCTGTCGATCTCCAAGGTCTATGGCGACAACCGCGAACTGACCCACTACATCGGCATCTACGAAGACATCACCCAGACCAAGCTCGCCCAGCAGCGCATCGAACGCCTGGCCTACACCGACAACCTGACCAACCTGGGCAACCGTCCGGCCTTCATCCGCAATCTCGACGAACGCTTCGCCCGCGACAGCGACAGCCCCATCAGCCTGCTGCTGGTGGACATCGACAACTTCAAGCGGATCAACGACAGCCTCGGCCACCAGACGGGCGACAAGCTGCTGATCAGCCTGGCCCGGCGCCTGCGCAACAGCCTGAGCCCCAGCGGCAGCCTGGCGCGCTTCGCCAGTAACGAGTTCGCCGTACTGCTGGACGACACCGACCTGGAAGCCGGCCAACAGATCGCCAGCCAGCTGCTGATGACCCTCGACAAGCCGATGTTCGTCGACAACCAACTCATCAGCGTCACCGGCTCCGTGGGCCTGGCCTGCGCGCCGCTGCACGGCCGCGACCCGCAGACCCTGATGCGCAACGCCGGCCTGGCGCTGCACAAGGCCAAGGCCAACGGCAAGCATCAGGTGCAGGTGTTTACCGAGGCGCTGAATGCCGAAGCCAGCTACAAGCTGTTCGTGGAAAACAACCTGCGCCGCGCCCTGACCCAGAACGAACTGGACGTGTTCTACCAGCCCAAGCTGTGCCTGCGCAGCGGACGCCTGCTGGGCCTGGAAGCGCTGCTGCGCTGGAACCATCCGGAAAAGGGCATGATCCGCCCGGACCAGTTCATCAGCGTCGCCGAAGAGACCGGCCTGATCATCCCGATCGGCAAATGGATCGCGCGCCAGGCCTGTCGCATGAGCAAGCAGCTCACCGCCGCCGGCCTGGGCAATCTGCAGGTGGCGATCAACCTGTCGCCCAAGCAGTTTTCCGACCCGGACCTGGTGGCTTCCATCGCCAGCATCCTCAAGGAAGAACAGCTGCCCGCCTCGCTGCTGGAGCTCGAGCTGACGGAGGGCCTGCTGCTGGAAGCCACCGAAGACACCCACCAGCAACTCGACCAGTTGAAAAAGCTCGGCCTGACCCTGGCCATGGACGATTTCGGCACCGGCTATTCGTCGCTGAGCTACTTGAAAAAATTCCCGATCGACATCATCAAGATCGATCGCAGCTTCATCCATGAAATCCCCGCCAACCAGGACGACATGGAAATTACCTCGGCGGTGATCGCCATGGCCCACAACCTGAAAATCCAGGTGGTGGCCGAGGGCATCGAAACCGCGGAGCAGCTGTCCTTCCTGCGTCGCCACCGCTGCGATGTCGGCCAGGGCTACCTGTTCGACCGGCCGATCCCCGGCTCGGAGCTGATCGACAAGCTCAAACGTTATCCGCGCGGCCCAATCGCCTGACAGCGCTGTAACACTCGGGCAAACTGCAAGTCTGGTTAATTACTCAATCCCACCCTGACTGAGAGGACTGATCATGGTTCTGCGCTCGGAAATTCTGGTGAACAAAAACGTGCTACCTACCAAAGAACAAGCTCTGCCTGGCCGCGAAACCCCGATGACCGTGCCAGCCGAACACTTCGTCAACGGCAACCCGCTGCTGGGCCCATTCCCGGGCAACGTGGAATTCGCCATCTTCGGCCTGGGTTGCTTCTGGGGTGCGGAACGCAAGTTCTGGCAGCGCGAGGGCGTGTTCAGCACGTCGGTGGGCTACGCCGGCGGCTTTACCCCGAACCCGACCTACGAAGAAGTCTGCTCGGGCCTGACCGGCCACAGCGAAGTGGTGCTGGTGGTCTACGAGCCGGAGAAAGTCAGCTACCAGGAACTGCTGGCAATGTTCTGGGAACTGCACAACCCGACCCAGGGCATGCGCCAGGGCAACGACATCGGCACCCAGTACCGCTCGGTGATCTATGCCACCAACCCGACCCAGCTGGAGCAGGCCAAGGCCAGCGAAAAAGTGTTCCAGGCCGAGCTGACCAAGGCCGGGCTGGGCGCCATCACCACGGAAATCGAAGAAGCCCCGACCTTCTACTACGCCGAGGCCTACCACCAGCAGTACCTGGCGAAGAATCCGGAAGGCTACTGCGGGATCGGCGGCACAGGCGTGACCTGCCCGATCTGACCCGTAGCCGCTGACGAGGCACGAGTCTGCGATGCGGTCCGCAGGAGCGCCCTCGGGGGCCGCTTCGCTGCCCATCGCAGCCTCGTACCTCGGCAGCGGCTACAACCTCACATTATTCGGCGATCAGCCAATCCATCTGCCAGCCGCCCTGGGTCTGGCCCAGTTTCTGCGCCAGCCACGGCAGCAGCTCGCGCAGCTCCTCTTCCAGCCCCCACGGCGGGTTGGCAATCGCCAGGCCCGAGCCATTCAGGCTGTTGGGGGTGTCCAGCGGATGCACCAGCAATTCCACACGCAAAAGCTTCGGCGCGCCGGTACCGGCCAGGTCCTGGTAGAAGCGGCGTAGCGCCCGCTGATCCTTGACCGGGTACCAGATGGCCGCCACGGTCTGGCGCATCCGGCCGATGGCTTCTTTCAGCGACGCGGCGCAACGCTGCATTTCGTCGAGCTGTTCGAACGGCGGGTCGATCAACATCACCGCGCGCTTCTCGGCCACCGGCAACAATGCCCGCGCCACATGCCAGCCCTCGCCCAGGTGGACTGCCACCCGGCGATCGCCCTTCATGTTGTCCTTGAGCAGCAGCCCGTCTTCCGGGTGCTTCTCGTTGAGCAACACGCGGTCCTGGGGGCGGGTCAGGCGCCGCGCCAGCTCGGGCGAGCCCGGGTAATAACGCAGCTCGCCATCGGGGTTCATCTTGTGCAGCACCGCCATGTAGTCGGCGGTCAGCGCTGGCAGGTCCTGCTCGCCCCACAGGCGCGCGATACCTTCCAGGTACTCGCCGGTGCGGTTGGCCTGATCGCCCTGGAGGTCGTACAGGCCGATGCCGGCATGGCTGTCCAGATAGGCGAACGGCTGCTCCTTGCGCGACATCAGGGCGATGAGGCGGGTCAGGGTCAGGTGTTTGAAGACGTCGGCGTGGTTGCCGGCGTGGAAGGCGTGACGATAGTTCATGGTTGCTCCTGCGCAGGGGGCGAAGTTTACCCTGTGCCACGGCCGGCGTCAGGTCGTGTCGGGAAGCTCCCTGGTGCAAAACGCACCCATGAAAAAGCCCGCATCCCAGGGAATGCGGGCTTTTCGAGTCACTGCAAGGGCGCCGCCTCAGCGGCTCCCGATCAGTGGTTGAGCTTGTAGTCTTTCTCGGCCGCCTCGAAACGCTGGACCATGCCGACGCTCGGCGCGCTCATCTTGCTCACCAGCAGGATGGCCAGGCTGGCGAAGATGAAGCCCGGGATGATTTCGTACAGGCCCAGCAGGTTGAAGTGCTTCCACAGGATCACGGTCACGGCACCGACGATGATGCCGGCCAGCGCGCCGTCGCGGGTCATGCCTTTCCACAGTACCGAGATCAGCACCACAGGGCCGAAGGCCGCGCCGAAACCGGCCCAGGCGTAGCTGACCAGGCCCAGTACGCGGTTTTCCGGGTTGGCGGCCATGGCGATGGCGACCAGGGCAACCAGCAGCACCATGGCACGACCGACCCACACCAGCTCCAGCTGGGAAGCATGTTTACGCAGGAAGGCCTTGTAGAAGTCTTCGGTCAGGGCACTGGAGCACACCAGCAGTTGGCAGCTCAAAGTACTCATCACCGCCGCCAGGATGGCCGACAGCAGCACACCGGCCAGCCAAGGGTTGAAGAGGATCTTCGCCAATTCGATGAACACCCGCTCGTGGTTCTCGGTCACGGGACCGGCCACTTCCGGGTGCGCCGAGAAGTAGGCGATACCGAAGAAGCCCACGGCCACGGTGCCGCCCAGGCACAGGATCATCCAGGTCATGGAGATGCGACGGGCGTTGGCGATCGACTTGACCGAGTCCGCGGCCATGAAGCGTGCCAGGATGTGCGGCTGGCCGAAGTAGCCCAGGCCCCAGCCCATCAGCGAGATGATGCCGATGAAGGTGGTGTTTTTCAGCATGTCGAAGTTGCTTGGGTCCTGGGCTTCGATCGCCAGGAAGGTGGTGTCGACGCCACCGGTGGCCAGCAGCACGATGATCGGTGTCAGCAGCAGGGCGAAGATCATCAGGGTGGCTTGCACGGTGTCGGTCCAGCTCACTGCCAGGAAACCACCGACGAAGGTGTAGGCGATGGTCGCCGCGGCACCGGCCCACAGCGCGGTCTCGTAGGGCATGCCGAAGGTGCTTTCGAACAGACGGGCACCGGCGACGATGCCGGAAGCGCAGTAAATGGTGAAGAACACCAGGATCACGATCGCGGAGATGATCCGCAGCAGCCCGCTCTTGTCCTCGAAGCGGCTGGAGAAGTAGTCCGGCAGCGTCAATGCATCGCCGTTGTGTTCGGTTTGTACTCGCAGACGACCGGCGACGAACAGCCAGTTCAGGTAGGCACCGACGATCAGGCCGATGGCGATCCAGCTCTCGGACAGGCCGGACATGTAGATGGCGCCCGGCAGGCCCATCAACAACCAGCCGCTCATGTCGGAAGCGCCGGCGGAAAGCGCGGTCACCACGCTACCCAGGCTGCGGCCACCGAGGATGTAGTCAGAAAGGTTGTTGGTCGAGCGATAGGCCATGAAGCCGATCAGCACCATAGCTGCGATGTAGATCACGAACGTGATCAAGGTTGGATTGCTTGCACTCATTGAGTTACGCCCTGGCTTTGTTTTTATGTAGCGGCGGTCAGCACCACCGCTCTCAAACGACTACGTTGGAGAGACGGCTGGGTACTCCGCGCATTTATGACTGATGTTTCCCCAGGAAAGCCATCAGCCGATGAACCAGTCGCGAGGACCGGTTGCACCTTGGGCGCGAATGCTATTCAACAACTCAAAGAAGGTGCAACCTGTTTCGCGAGAATAAGTTGCACCTAAGCGATTTTTCCGGCGAACGCCGCGTTTTTGCTCCTTTTTGGAGCAAAAACCAGGCGCGACAGAATTAAAAGCACCAAGCAGAAGCGCCGCCCCGGGACCGGAAATCAATTCCTGATGAGCTGTCGATCATTCCGATAAAAAACAGGTTGCACCCGGTTGCACCTCTTTCGGCGCGCGGCTAATCTTGCCGCCAGCTGATGCCACGCAACCGTGGTAAACATGAGGATAAAAATATGGCTACCACCACCCTTGGGGTCAAACTCGACGACCCGACCCGCGAACGCCTGAAGGCCGCCGCGACCTCGATCGATCGCACGCCGCACTGGCTGATCAAGCAGGCAATTTTCAATTACCTGGAAAAACTCGAGGGTGGTGCAACCCTGACCGAGCTGAGCGGTTCGACCCGCACCGATGGCGATGACGCCGGCGAAGTACAGACCGACCACGCCCACCAGTGCTTCCTCGAATTCGCCGAAAGCATCCTGCCGCAATCGGTGCTGCGCGCCTCGATCACCGCTGCTTATCGCCGCCCGGAACCGGAAGTGGTACCGATGCTGCTGGAGCAGGCGCGCCTGCCGGCCAGCATGGCCGAAGCCACCAACAAGCTGGCCGCGACCATCGCCGAGAAACTGCGCAACCAGAAGAGCGCCGGCGGCCGTGCCGGTATCGTCCAGGGCCTGCTGCAGGAGTTCTCCCTGTCGTCCCAGGAAGGCGTGGCCCTGATGTGCCTGGCCGAAGCCCTGCTGCGCATCCCGGACAAAGGCACCCGTGACGCGCTGATCCGCGACAAGATCAGCACCGGCAACTGGCAGCCGCACCTGGGCAACAGCCCGTCGCTGTTCGTCAACGCCGCCACCTGGGGCCTGCTGCTGACCGGCAAGCTGGTCGCCACCCACAACGAAGCCGGCCTGACCTCATCCCTGAGCCGCATCATCGGCAAGAGCGGCGAGCCGATGATCCGCAAGGGCGTCGACATGGCCATGCGCCTGATGGGCGAGCAGTTCGTCACCGGCGAAACCATCGCCGAAGCCCTGGCCAACGCCAGCAAGTTCGAAGCCAAGGGCTTCCGCTACTCCTACGACATGCTCGGCGAAGCGGCACTGACCGAGCACGACGCGCAGAAATACCTGGCGTCCTACGAGCAGGCCATCCACTCGATCGGCAAGGCCTCCCACGGTCGCGGCATCTATGAAGGCCCGGGCATCTCGATCAAGCTCTCGGCCCTGCACCCGCGCTACAGCCGCGCCCAGTACGAGCGCGTGATGGACGAGCTGTACCCGCGCCTGCTGTCGCTGACCCTGCTGGCCAAGCAATACGACATCGGCCTGAACATCGACGCCGAAGAAGCCGACCGCCTGGAGCTGTCGCTGGATCTGCTCGAGCGCCTGTGCTTCGAGCCACAGCTGACCGGTTGGAACGGCATCGGCTTCGTGATCCAGGCCTACCAGAAGCGCTGCCCGTACGTGATCGACTACGTGATCGACCTGGCGCGCCGCAGCCGTCACCGCCTGATGATCCGCCTGGTGAAAGGCGCCTACTGGGACAGCGAGATCAAGCGCGCCCAGGTCGAAGGCCTGGAAGGCTATCCGGTCTACACCCGCAAGGTGTACACCGACGTTTCCTATATCGCCTGCGCCCGCAAGCTGCTGTCGGTACCGGAAGTCATCTACCCGCAGTTCGCCACCCACAACGCCCACACCCTGTCGGCCATCTACCACATCGCCGGTCAGAACTACTACCCGGGCCAGTACGAGTTCCAGTGCCTGCACGGCATGGGCGAACCGCTGTACGAACAGGTGGTAGGCAAGGTCGCCGATGGCAAGCTGAACCGTCCGTGCCGCGTGTACGCACCGGTCGGCACCCACGAAACCCTGCTGGCCTACCTGGTGCGCCGCCTGCTGGAAAACGGCGCCAACACCTCGTTCGTCAACCGCATCGCCGACCAATCCATCTCCATCCAGGAACTGGTGGCCGACCCGGTCAGCCAGATCGAGCAGATGGCGACCCTGGAAGGCGGCTTCGGCCTGCCGCATCCGCGCATTCCATTGCCGCGTGACCTGTACGGCAGCGAGCGCGCCAACTCCGCCGGCATCGACATGGCCAACGAACACCGCCTGGCGTCGCTGTCCTGCGCCCTGCTGGCCACCGCCCACAACCACTGGAAAGCCGCGCCGATGCTCGGTTGCGCCTCCAGCAGCGAAACCCCGGCGCAGGTCTTGAATCCGTCCGATCACCGTGACGTGGTCGGCCATGTCCAGGAGGCCACAGTCGAAGACGTCGACAACGCCATCCAGTGCGCGCTGAACGCCGCACCGATCTGGCAGGCCACGCCGCCGGCCGAGCGCGCGGCGATCCTCGAACGCGCCGCCGACCTGATGGAAGGCGAGATCCAGCCGCTGATGGGCCTGCTGGCCCGCGAAGCCGGCAAGACCTTCGCCAACGCCATCGCCGAAGTGCGCGAAGCCGTGGACTTCCTGCGCTACTACGCGGTGCAGGCACGCAACGATTTCAGCAACGACGCGCACCGCCCGCTGGGTCCGGTGGTCTGCATCAGCCCGTGGAACTTCCCGCTGGCGATCTTCAGCGGCCAGGTCGCCGCTGCCCTGGCCGCCGGTAACCCGGTACTGGCCAAGCCGGCCGAACAGACGCCGCTGGTCGCCGCACAGGCCGTGCGCCTGATGCTCGAAGCCGGCATTCCGCAAGGCGTGCTGCAACTGCTGCCGGGCCGCGGCGAAACCGTCGGTGCCCGCCTGGTGGGCGACGATCGGGTCAAAGGCGTGATGTTCACCGGTTCCACCGAAGTCGCGCGCCTGCTGCAACGCAACGTCGCCGGCCGCCTGGACGCCCAGGGCCGACCAATCCCGCTGATCGCCGAAACCGGCGGCCAGAACGCGATGATCGTCGACTCCTCGGCCCTGACCGAACAAGTGGTGATCGACGTCGTCTCCTCGGCCTTCGACAGCGCCGGCCAGCGTTGCTCGGCCCTGCGCGTACTGTGCCTGCAGGAAGACTCCGCCGACCGCGTGATCGAAATGCTCAAGGGCGCCATGGCCGAAAGTCGCCTGGGCAACCCTGAGCGCCTGTCCGTGGACATCGGCCCGGTGATCGACGCCGAAGCCAAGGCCGGCATCGAGAAACACATCCAGGCCATGCGCGACAAAGGCCGCAACGTGTATCAGGTGGCGATCGCCGATGGCGAAGAAATCAAGCGCGGCACCTTCGTGATGCCGACGTTGATCGAGCTGGAAAGCTTCGACGAGTTGCAACGCGAGATCTTCGGTCCGGTGCTGCACGTGGTGCGCTACAAGCGCAAGGACATCGACCAGTTGATCGCGCAGATCAACGCCTCCGGCTACGGCCTGACCCTGGGCGTGCACACCCGCATCGACGAGACCATCGCCAAGGTGATCGACAACGTCAACGCCGGTAACGTCTACGTCAACCGCAACATCGTCGGTGCCGTGGTTGGCGTGCAGCCATTCGGCGGCGAAGGCCTGTCGGGCACCGGCCCGAAAGCCGGTGGCCCGCTGTACCTGTACCGCCTGCTGTCGACCCGCCCGACCGACGCCATCGAGCAGTCGTTCGCCCGTAGCGACGCCCTGAACGCCCCGGACGTGCGCCTGCGCGATGCCATGAGCAAGCCGCTGAGCGCCCTGCAAGCCTGGGCCGACAGCAACAAGCTGGCGGATCTCAGCGCCCTGTGCGTGCAGTTCGCGGCGCAGTCGCAGAGCGGTATCACCCGCGTCCTGGCCGGCCCGACCGGCGAACGCAACAGCTACGCCATCCTGCCGCGCGAACACGTGCTGTGCCTGGCGGAAGTCGAAGGCGACCTGCTGAGCCAACTGGCGGCCGTCCTGGCCGTAGGCGGTTCGGCGGTCTGGCCGGAAGGCGAGCCGGGCAAGGCGCTCTACGCCCGCCTGCCGAAGGACGTGCAAGCGCGCATCCAGCGCGTGGCCGACTGGACCAAGGACGAAGTGGTGTTCGATGCGGTCCTGCATCACGGCCACTCCGACCAGCTGCGCGCGGTCTGCCAGCAAGTGGCCAAGCGTGCCGGCGCCATCGTCGGGGTTCATGGCCTGTCGCAAGGCGAAACCTCGATTGCCCTGGAACGCCTGGTGATCGAACGCGCCTTGAGCGTCAACACCGCGGCGGCCGGCGGCAACGCCAGCCTGATGACCATCGGCTGAAGCCATCAGTCAGCAACATGAAAAGGGCGCCCTCACCGGCGCCCTTTTTCATGCCCTCCGCAAATCCCCCGTAGCCGCTGTCGAGCCCTGGCGAGGCTGCGATCGGGGCGCAGCCCCGTAAAACCAGGCGACGCGGTATGCCTGATGGATGGGGTCGTCTGGCTTGGCGCCTGCTGCGCAGGCGATCGCAGCCTCGCTGGCGCTCGACAGCGGCTACGCCTGCCGCCCCCATCCCCTGTGTTTGGCACCTTTATCACCTTCATCAATCTTGCTATCCAGAGTTTATTCACCCGCCTAGACTCGGCTGAGTCCAATCACAGGTAGGCCGCCATGTCCGAGACGCTGCTCAGTTCCCGCAATCTGGCTTTCGAGCTGTATGAAGTCCTCGATGCCGAGGGCCTGACCCAGCGCGAGCGATTCGCCGAGCACAACCGGGAAACCTTCGACGCCGCCCTCGGCACCGCGCGCAGCATCGCCGAGAAGTTCTTCGCCCCACACAACCGCAAAGGCGATGAAAACGAGCCACGTTATGAAGACGGCAAGGCGATCCTGATTCCGGAAGTGAAACCCGCGGTCGACGCCTTTCTCGAAGCCGGCTTCCTCAACGCCGCGCGCAGCTTCGAGGCCGGTGGCATGCAGTTGCCGACGCTGTTGTCCCAGGCCTGCTTCGCTCACTTCCAGGCGGCCAACGCGGCTTCCACCTCCTACCCGTTCCTGACCATGGGCGCGGCCAACCTGATCGAAAGCTTCGGCACCGAGGAGCAGAAACGGCGCTTCCTGCAGCCGATGATCGACGGGCGCTTCTTCGGCACCATGGCCCTGACCGAGCCCCATGCCGGCTCGTCGCTGTCGGATATCCGCACCCGCGCCGAACCGGCGGCGGACGGCACCTACCGGCTCAAGGGCAACAAGATCTTCATCTCCGGCGGCGATCACCCGCTGTCGGAGAACATCGTGCACATGGTGCTGGCCAAGCTGCCGGACGCACCGGCCGGGGTGAAAGGCATCTCGCTGTTCATCGTGCCCAAGTTCCTGGTCAACGACGACGGCAGCCTGGGCCCGCGCAACGACGTGCTGCTGGCCGGCCTGTTCCACAAGATGGGCTGGCGCGGCACCACCTCCACGGCACTGAACTTCGGTGATAACGGGGAGTGTGTGGGCTATCTGGTGGGCAAGCCGCACCACGGCCTGAGCTACATGTTCCAGATGATGAACGAGGCGCGGATCGGCGTCGGCATGGGCGCGGTGATGCTTGGCTACGCCGGCTACCTGTATTCCCTGGAATACGCCCGCGAACGCCCGCAAGGCCGCCTGCCGGACAGCAAGGACCCGACTACCGCGCCGGTGTCGATCGTCCAGCACGCCGACGTCAAGCGCATGCTGCTGACCCAGAAGTCCTATGTCGAAGGCGCTTTCGACCTAGGCCTGTACGCCGCGCGGCTGTTCGACGACACCACCACCCTGCCCGACGAAGACCAGCGCAAACAGGCCCACGAACTGCTGGACCTGCTGACGCCCATCGTCAAATCCTGGCCCTCGGAGTTCTGCCTGAAGGCCAACGAACTGGCGATCCAGATCCTCGGCGGCCACGGCTATACCCGTGAATACCCGGTGGAACAGTACTACCGCGACAACCGCCTGAACCCGATCCACGAAGGCACCCACGGCATCCAGTCCCTGGACCTGCTGGGGCGCAAGCTGGCGCAGAACGGCGGCGCGGGACTGAAACAACTGATCCGCCTGATCGCCGACACCAGCGAGCGAGCCCAGGCCCACGAAGCCCTGACGGTGCTGCGCCAACCGCTGGAAAAACTGGTGGCGCGCCTGCAAGGCGTGACCATCGGCCTGCTCACCGACCTGGCTCAGGGCAAGGTCAACAGCAGCCTGGCCAACTCGGCGCTGTACCTGAAAGCCTTCGGTCATACGGTGATCGGTTGGCGCTGGCTGGAGCAGGCGATTCGCGCACAGGAAGGCCTAGCCAGGGGCAACACGGCGGATGTGGGGTTCTATAAGGGCAAGCTGCAGGCGGCGCGCTACTTCCTGACCTGGGAAGTGCCGGCCTGTCATCACGAACTGGCCTTGCTGGAAGCGCGGGACGATACCTGCCTGGGCATGCAGGACGAGTGGTTCTGAAGCGCTAAAAGCATCGCGAGCAATCGAGCGCCGCCCGGCTGCTCGCGAAAACAATCAGTCCGACACAACCGCAACGGCGTTGCAGGTTGTGGGTAAACCCATCAGTTCTGGCTGATGGTCTTGGAGATCACTTCGACCGTGGCGCTGACTTGCTCTTGGTAACGGTCAAGTTCCTGCTGATGGCGCTTTTGCATCTCGAGCTGCTGGGAACACAGGTTCATCGCCGCCAGCACCAGCAAGCGGTCACCGATCAGCGTCGGGTATTTCTTCTTGGTCTCGGCCAGGGTGGCCTTCAACATCAACGCGGCATCCAGCAGGGTCTGCTCTTCCCCGGCCGGCGCCTTGATCGAGTAGTCCTCACCGAGAATCGAGACGACTTTTACCCCGTCGGCACCCTGCCTCATGCGCTGACAGGACCGGCGCTGACGCGTTCGACCAGGGCCTGGATACGGGCCGCGGTGGCGCCTTGCTTCTCTTCCTGTTCCATCAGGCTCAGTTGCAGGCTTTCGTTCTCATCCTTGGCCTGGGCCAGTTCTGCCTTGAGGGTTTCGTTCGTGCCCGACAGTTCCTGGTTCTGTTGCACCAGGTCACTGACAAGCTGTTCCAATTGGCTTAGGGATGCTTCCAACATTTTGATTTTCCGAGCATTTTTCAAAGGGCGCGTACGATAAAGAAAAGTCACCCTGGATGCCAGGGTTATCCCGGCGCAACGCCTTGATCTGCCTGGCGGGTGACCTTGCCTGCGAACTTTAAAGACTGTCATTCACCCATCTGGTTCCTGACACTTCGTCGCCCATCAGATCTTTCTGAAACTCTCGCTCCAGCTTCAAGAATCCATTTTTCCGCGCGATAGGTCTGGGGAGCCCTATCAACCACCGCGGCATGGATTGCGCACTCTTGAGGTAAATCCCCATGTCTCTTCGCAACATGAACATCGCACCGAGGGCATTTCTCGGCTTTGCATTCATCGGCTGCCTGATGTTGTTCCTGGGTATTTTCGCCCTGAACCAGATGAGCAATATTCGCGCGGCGACCGTCACCATCTCCACCGACAACATGCCCAGCATCCAGAGCATCGACGAGTTCACCCAGCAGATGCTGCGCCTGCAGGTGCTGTCCTATCGCCTGGTGATCAACCGCGGTCCCGAGGTGCAGGCCAAGACCCGCGAGTCGCTCGAACTCGGCAACCAGCAGATCGAAAAGATCCGCACCACCTATGAAAAGCTGGTCAGCAGCCCGGAAGAGAGCGAAGCCTACGACCACTACCTCAAGCTGCTGGCCGAATACCGCAAGCTCGAAGAGCGCATCAAAGAGCTGTCGCGCAACAACCAGTTGAGTGAACTGCAAGAGGTGCTGAACAACGAGCTGATGAAGAACTCGCAGCAGATCAACAAGGTCCTGAACCTGCTGGTACAGATCAACAGCCAGCGCTCCAAGGCCGCCAACGAGCAGGCCGCCGAGGAATACGCCTCGGCATTCAACCTGGTGGTGGCCCTGCTGGTCCTGTCTACCACCCTGACCGTGGTGTTTGCCTGGTTGCTGACCCGCAGCATTACCCAGCCCATCGCCGACGCCTTGCATGCCGCGGAACACATCGCCGGAGGCGACCTCACCCAGAGCATCCAGGTCAACGGCCGCGACGAACCCGGGCGTCTGTTGCAGGCCATGGCGACCATGCAGGAAAAACTGCGCCAGACCCTGCTGCATATTTCCGGCTCCGCCGGCCAGCTGGCCTCGGCCGCCGAAGAGCTGAACAGCGTCACCGACGAAAGCGCCCGCGGCCTGACCCAGCAGAACAACGAAATCGAACAGGCGGCCACCGCCGTGAACGAGATGACCTGCGCCGTCGAGGAAGTCGCACGCAACGCCGTGAGCACCGCCGAGGCTTCGAACGACGCCACCCAGTCGGCCAGCGAAGGCCGCAACCTGGTGCGCGAAACCGTCAGCGCCATAGAGCTCATGAGCAGCGAAGTGCAGAGCTCGGCCAACAGGATCAGCGAACTGGCCGAGGAGTCGCGCGACATCGGCAAGGTGCTGGACGTGATCCGCGGCCTGGCCGACCAGACCAACCTGCTGGCCTTGAACGCCGCGATAGAAGCCGCCCGGGCTGGCGATGCCGGACGCGGTTTCGCCGTAGTCGCCGATGAAGTACGCGCCCTGGCTTATCGCACCCAACAATCGACCAGTGAAATCGAACGCATGATCGGCAGCATCCAGAGCGGCACCGAGCACGCCGTCGAGTCGATGCGCACCAGCACCGAGCGCGCCGACTCGACCCTGAGCATCGCCCGTGGCGCCGGCGGTGCACTGGACACCATCAACACCGCGGTCAACGAGATCAACGAGCGCAACCTGGTCATCGCCAGCGCCGCCGAGGAGCAGGCCCTGGTGGCCCGCGAAGTGGACCGCAACCTGGTGAACATCCGCGACCTGTCGGTGCAATCGGCCACCGGCGCCAACCAGACCAGCGACGCCAGCCACGAACTGTCGCGCCTGGCCGTGGACCTGAACAACATGGTGGCGCGGTTCACGTTGTAGGGCCCCGCACCCAGTCGCCAACAGCCGCGATCGCCGCCTGCGCCAGCCACTACGGACTGCCATGAAGTCCGTCAGTGGTCGGCGCCAGGCGGCGATTTTTTGCCGCCTGTAAACAGGCGCAAAAGCTTTTTGACAGCATCGTATTTCAACAGGTTAGAATCGCTGGCACGCAGACTGCATGGTCAGTTTGTGCCCGCCTTTCTGCTTCTGGAGTACTGCCTTTGAATGCGACGACCATCAACAGCCTGTTCTTGATCGGCGCGTTGCTGGTAGGTGCGAGCATTCTGGTGAGTTCCCTTTCCTCCCGCCTCGGTATCCCGATCCTGGTGATCATCCTGGCCGTGGGCATGGCCGCTGGCGTCGACGGCGGCGGCATCATTTTCAACAACTACCCGACCGCCTACCTGGTAGGCAACCTCGCACTCGCAGTGATTCTCCTCGACGGCGGCCTACGCACCCGGGTCTCGAGCTTCCGCGTGGCCTTGTGGCCGGCGTTATCGCTGGCCACCGTCGGCGTGATGATCACCACCGGCCTGACCGGCATGGCGGCCGCCTGGCTGTTCGACCTGAACCTGATCCAGGGCCTGCTGATCGGTGCCATCGTCGGCTCCACCGACGCCGCGGCGGTGTTCTCGCTGCTGGGCGGCAAGGGCCTGAACGAGCGGGTCACCGCCAGCCTGGAGATCGAGTCGGGCAGTAACGACCCGATGGCGGTGTTCCTCACCGTGACCCTGATCGACATGCTCGCCAGCGGCCAGACCGGCCTGCACTGGAGCCTGCTGGGGCATCTGCTGCGCGAATTCGGCATCGGCGGCCTGATCGGCCTGGGCGGCGGCTGGCTGATGCTGCAACTGGTGAACCGGATCAACCTGGCCACCGGCCTGTACCCGATCCTGGTGATCGCCGGCGGCCTGGTGGTCTTCGCCCTGACCAACGCCCTGCATGGCAGCGGCTTCCTCGCGGTGTACCTGTGCGGCCTGGTGATCGGCAACCGCCCGGTGCGCAGCCGCCACGGCATCCTGCATATGCTCGACGGCATGGCCTGGCTGTCGCAGATCGGCATGTTCCTGGTGCTCGGCCTGCTGGTCACGCCCCACGACCTGCTGCCCATCGCCCTGCCGGCGCTGGGCCTGGCGCTGTGGATGATCCTGTTCGCCCGCCCGCTGTCGGTGATGGTCGGCCTGTTGCCGTTCAAGGCCTTCCATGGCCGCGAGAAAGCCTTTATTTCCTGGGTCGGCCTGCGCGGCGCGGTGCCGATCATTCTCGCGGTGTTCCCGTTGATGGCCGGGCTGCCCGAAGCCCAGCTGTACTTCAACCTGGCCTTCTTTATCGTGCTGGTGTCCCTGCTGGTGCAAGGCACCAGCCTGCCGTGGGTCGCCAAGTTGCTGAAGGTCACGGTGCCACCGGAACCGGCGCCGATCTCCCGGGCCGCCCTGGAAGTGCATGTCACCAGCGAATGGGAGCTGTTCGTCTACCGCCTCGGCGCGGAAAAATGGTGCATCGGCGCAGCGTTGCGCGAGCTGAAAATGCCCGAAGGCACCCGTATCGCCGCCCTGTTTCGCCACCAGCAACTGCTCCATCCGTCGGGTAGTACGGTGCTGGAAGCCGACGATCTGCTCTGTGTCATCGGCCATGAACACAACCTGCCAGCCCTCGGAAAACTCTTCAGCCAGGCACCGCAACGGGGCCTCGATCTGCGCTTCTTCGGCGACTTCGTTCTCGAAGGCGACGCCCAGCTGGGCGCGGTTTCGGCGCTGTACGGGCTGAAACTCGAAGGGCTCGATCCGGACATGCCGCTGAGCCGCTTCATCACCCAGAAAGTGGGGGGCGCTCCGGTGGTCGGCGACCAGGTGGAATGGAACAACACCATCTGGACCGTTGCCGTGATGGACGGGAACAAGATCAGCAAAGTGGGCGTCAGATTCCCCGAAGGAAGTCGCCCGGGCCCCGGACTCTTCCTCTAAACTGCCTAACTTCTCATCCAGCTTGACCGGTCTTTATGCCAATCCTGCGTACCCTTTTCGCCATTGCCCTGCTGGGCCTGAGCCTTTCTGTCGGCCCATTGCAAGCGGCCGAGCCGCCCAGTGCCGAGTTCGTCCAGCAGAGCCTGGATAAAATCGCCGAGCGCAAATTGCCGGAAGCCGATCAAAAGGCCCTGCAAGCGGTGCTGCAACAGACGCTGACCCAGCTGTCGAACAAGCAGGATTACGAGCAGCGCCTGAACGATCTCAAGCAGCAGCTAAGCAATGCCCCGCGCCAGACCAGCGAAAACCAGCGTGAGCTGACCCGCCTGAAAGCCACCAAGGTGGTGCCGGTGGCCCAACGTTACGCCAACCTGCCGGTATCGCAGCTCGAACAGTTGCTGACCGAGCGCACCACCCAGCAGGGTGACATGCAGAAAGCCCTGGCCGAGGCCAACAGCCTGGCGATTACCGCGCAGACCCGCCCCGAGCGCGCCCAGGCCGAGATCAGCAGCAGCCAGACCCGCACCCAGCAGATCAATACGATCCTCAAGAACGGCAAGGACGCCGGCAAGCCGATCAATGCCGACCAGCGCAATCAGCTCAATGCCGAACTGGCGGCGATCAACGCGCTGATCCCGCTGCGCCGCCAGGAACTGGCCGGCAACAGCCAGTTGCAGGACCTGGGCAACAGCCAGCACGACCTGCTGATGGAGAAGACCGCGCGCCTGGAGCAGGAAATCCAGGACCTGCAGACCCTGATCAACCAGAAGCGCCTGGCCCAGTCCCAGGAAACCGTCACCCAGCAATCGATCGAAGCGCAAAAGGCCGGCAGCAGCAGCCTCCTGGCCACCGAAAGCGCGGCCAACCTGAAGCTCTCCGACTACCTGCTCAAAAGCACCGACCGCCTCAACGAGTTGACCCAGCAGAACCTGCAGACCAAGCAGCAGCTCGACAGCGTGACCCAGAGCGATGCCGCGCTGGACGAGCAGATCAGCGTGCTCAAGGGCAGCCTGCTGCTGTCAAAGATCCTCTATAAACAGAAGCAGGCGCTGCCGCACCTGCGGCTCGACCGCGACCTGGCCGACCAGATCGCCGACATCCGCCTGTACCAGTTCGAGGTCAACCAGCAACGCGAGCTGATCAGCAGCCCCAGCAGTTACGTCGACAACCTGCTGGCTACCCAGCCATCCGAACAAGTCACCCCGCAGCTGCGCAAAACCCTGCTGGACCTGGCCATCACCCGCGCCGACCTGCTGGAACGCCTGAGCCGCGAGCTGAGCGCGCTACTCAACGAATCCATCACCCTGCAGCTCAACCAGAAGCAACTGCTGAGCACCTCGCAAAGCCTGCGCGCAACCCTCGACGAACAGATGTTCTGGATTCCCAGCAACAAGCCGCTGGACAGCGAATGGCTGCAGACCATACCGCTGCGCCTGGCAAAACAGGTCACCACCCTGCCCTGGTCGTCCAGCCTGAGCGAGCTGGCCGACGGCCTGGCGCAACGGCCGCTGCTGTTCCTGCCATTGCTGTTGCTGATCGCGGCCCTGCTGTGGCGGCGCAAGAACCTGTACCTGCGCCTGAACAAGGTTCACAAGGACATCGGTCACTTCAAGCGCGACAGCCAATGGCACACGCCGCAGGCGATCCTGGTCAACATCCTGCTGGCGATGCCGGTCGCCCTCGGCCTGGCGCTGTGCGGCCTGGCCTTGCAGATCGACGCCCGCGGGCAGAACGCCAACCTCGGCGCGGCGCTGCTGCAGATGGCCCAGGCCTGGCTGGTGTTCTATACCGCCTACCGGATCCTCGCCCCCGGCGGCGTGGCGGAACTGCACTTTCGCTGGGAAAAGCCCCAGGTCGAATTCCTCCAGAGCTGGGTCCGTCGCCTCGGGCTGGTGGTCATGGCGCTGGTGGCGGTGGTCGCCGTGGCCGAACATCAACCGGCGGCGCTGGCCGATGACGTGCTCGGCATCGCCGTGGTCCTGACCTGCTACGCCCTGATGGCCTGGCTGCTCAGCCGCCTGCTGCTGAGCAGCCCGACGCACCAGAACGCCTCGCTGTTCCGCAAGGCGGTGGCGGTGCTGTTCACCGCGCTGCCGATCGCTTTGTTCATCGCCGTATGCTTCGGCTACTACTACACCGCGCTGAAGCTCAGCGACCGCCTGATCAATACCTTGTACCTGCTGATGTTCTGGCTGGTGATCGAAGCCACTTTCGTCCGCGGGCTGGGCGTCGCCGCCCGGCGCCTGGCCTACCAGCGGGCCCTGGCCAAACGCCAGGCCGCCAAGGAAGCCGGCGACGGCGAAGCGGTGGTCGAAGAGCCGACCCTGGACATCGAGAAGGTCAACGAACAGTCCCTGCGCCTGATCCGCCTGGCCCTGCTCGGTGGTTTCATCGCCGGGCTGTACTGGGTCTGGTCGGACCTGATCAGCGTGTTCTCCTACCTGGACAACATCACCCTCTACGAATACACCAGCGGTACCGGCGCCAACATGAGCATGGTGCCCATCAGCATCGGCGACATGCTCGGCGCGCTGATCATCGTCGGCATCACCTTCGCCCTGGCGCGCAACCTGCCTGGGCTGCTGGAGGTGCTGGTACTGTCCAGGCTGAACCTGGCCCAGGGCAGCGCCTACGCGACCACCACGCTGCTGTCCTATGTGATTGCCGGCGTCGGCTTCGTCTCGACCCTGTCGACCCTCGGCGTCAGCTGGGACAAGTTGCAATGGCTGGTGGCTGCGCTGTCGGTGGGCCTGGGTTTCGGCATGCAGGCGATCTTCGCCAACTTCATCTCCGGCATCATCATCCTGTTCGAGCGGCCGGTGCGCATCGGCGACACCATCACCATCGGCAACCTGTCGGGCACGGTGAGCAAGATCCGCATCCGCGCCACCACCATCACCGACTTCGATCGCAAGGACATCATCGTCCCGAACCAGACCTTCATCACCGGGCAACTGATCAACTGGTCGCTGACCGACACCGTCACCCGGGTGACCCTCAAGCTCGGCGTCGACTACGGCTCGGACCTGGACCTGGTCAAGGAGCTGCTGCTCAAGGCGGCCCGCGATAACCCGCGGGTACTGAAAGAACCCGAGCCGCATGTGTACTTCCTCAACTTCGGCGAAAGCACCCTGGACCACGAACTGCGCATGCACGTGCGCGAGCTGGGGGACCGCAACCCGGTGCTCGACGAGGTCAACCGCTTCATCAACCGCGAGTTCAAGAAGCAGCACATCAACATCTCGTTCCGCCAGATGGAGGTCTACCTGAAGAACCTCCATGGCCAGGAATACAAGATGGTGCCCATCGAGCCGGAGACCAAGACCATCGTCCCGCTGCCCGACGGCAAACCGCAGCAGGAACCGCCCTCCAGCAGGCTCGACTAAGGGCGCTATCCCTAGCAGAATGCTCGGACATTCTGCTGGAGATGGCCGTTGAAAGCCCTCGACGAACTGAGCTTCGACAATCGCTTCGCCCGCCTGGGCGACGCGTTCTCAACCCATGTGCTGCCCGAACCGATCGACCATCCACGCCTGGTGGTGGCCAGCCCGGCGGCCATGGCGCTGCTGGACCTGGACCCCGAGGCCGCCGAAAGCCCGGTGTTCGCCGAGCTGTTCGGCGGGCACAAGCTATGGGCCGAAGCCGAGCCTCGGGCGATGGTCTATTCCGGGCATCAGTTCGGCTCCTACAACCCCCAGCTAGGCGATGGTCGCGGCTTGCTGCTGGGCGAGGTGTACAACGCCGCCGGCGAACACTGGGACCTGCACCTCAAGGGTGCCGGCCAGACCCCCTACTCGCGCATGGGCGATGGCCGCGCCGTACTGCGTTCGTCGATCCGTGAATTCCTCGCCTCCGAAGCGCTGCACGCCCTGGGTATTCCGACCACCCGGGCGCTGTGCGTGATCGGCTCCGACACCCCGGTCTGGCGCGAGAAACAGGAGCGCGCAGCAATGTTGCTGCGCATGTCGCCCAGCCATGTCCGCTTCGGCCACTTCGAATACTTCTATTACACAAAACGCCCCGAGCAGCAGAAACAGCTGGGCGAGCACGTGCTGGCCATGCACTTTCCCGAGTGCCTGGAACAGCCGGAACCCTACCTGGCGATGTTCCGCGAAGTAGTCGAGCGCAATGCCGAACTGATCGCCAAATGGCAGGCCTACGGTTTCTGCCACGGGGTGATGAACACCGACAACATGTCGATCCTCGGCGTGACCTTCGACTTCGGGCCGTTCGCCTTCCTCGACGACTTCGATGCGCATTTCATCTGCAACCATTCCGACGACCAGGGGCGCTACTCGTTCAGCAACCAGGTGCCGATCGGCCAGTGGAACCTCAGTGCCCTGGCCCAGGCCCTGACGCCCTTCATCAGCGTCGAGGCCCTGCGGGAAACCCTCGGCCTGTTCCTGCCGTTGTTCCAGACCCATTACCTGGACCTGATGCGCCGCCGCCTCGGCCTGACCAGCGCCGAAGAAGAGGATCAGAAGCTGGTGGAGCGCCTGCTGCAACTGATGCAGGGCAGCAGCGTGGACTACAGCCTGTTCTTCCGCCGCCTGGGGGATGAATCAGCTGAACTGGCCGTGGCCCGGCTGCGCGACGACTTCGTCGACCGCCAGGGCTTCGATGCCTGGGCTGATCTGTACAAGGCCCGGGTCGCCCGCGAACAAGACGACACTCAAGAACAGCGCCGCGCGCGCATGCATGCGGTCAACCCGCTGTACATCCTGCGCAATTACCTGGCGCAGAAGGCCATCGATGCCGCCGAGCAAGGGGATTACTCCGAGGTGCGCCGCCTGCATGCGGTGCTGAGCAAGCCGTTCGAACAACAGGCCGGCATGGACAGCTACGCCGAACGACCGCCCGAATGGGGCAAGCACCTGGAAATCAGTTGCTCGTCCTGAGCCTCAGATAAATACCTCGGCCGAAACACCGAAGCGCTCGGCCAGCCAGCGGATCTGTCGCAGGTTGAGCTGGCGCTTGCCGCTCAGTACTTCCGAAACCACCGACTGCGCACCCACGCCTGGCAGATCACTCTGGGTCAGGCCGTGTTCGCGCATCAGGGAGCGCAAGACGTCAACGCCACTGGCTATCGGCATCGGTCGATGCTCTTCGTCGTAGGCTTCGATCCAATCGCCGATGATGTCCACCAGCGAAGTCACTGGATGGTTCTCGTCCTCTCCCATGAGATCCAGCAGTTCATCCAGCGCCGCGACCAATGCATCGTAATCGGCTTCAGTATTGGGTTTACGCAACACAGGGGCCACGAAATGCCAATGATCCGCCGCCTGCTTCACCAGAACGTTCATCCGGTCTCCTCCTTCCACCTGCCCTTGTCGTATTCGTGATGGTCCAGCACGTGCCTGATATAGAGACGTCGCACCTCATAACGCACCACGGTGATGATTCGTAACTTGTTGCCGCCAATATCGAAGACGTGAAACGCCCCCACTTTGTCGGTGGCCGGAAATACTGCCTTGATGGCTACAAAATCGGCCGGATTGAGGCTTTTGACTTTTCTGTACCAGGTCTCCAGCGCATTGGCCGATTGTGGCCAGCGGCTCTTGGCCTCCCAGATTCGTTTGGCGGTGATGATATGCATGCAATGTCCCTATCGCATATTGCTATAGACGGTAGTGTCGGAAGCGCGCCATAGCAAGTTGCTATGCGCTTGAACAGACCAACGGCATAAACCCATGGCTCCGTTTCAGCCTAGATTCACCAGCCGCCACGCATCTCAAAGATGTATGAAGGAATGCAACAGACCCGCCCCTCGCTTGATAAACCTTGCGCCAGACTCCAGATAACGCCCATCGCCCACTTATCCCGGAGCCCCCCTCATGTCCGATCCATTGCTGATCCCCTGCCCCCATTGCAACGGTTTGAACCGCATCCCCGCCGAGCGCCTGGGCGACCAGCCCAAATGCGGGCGCTGCAAAGGCCAGGTGTTGCTGAGCCAGCCTTTCGAACTGAAACAAGGCGACTACGCCAGCCAGATCAAGGGCGACCTGCCGTTGCTGGTGGATGTCTGGGCGGATTGGTGCGGGCCGTGCAAATCCTTCGCGCCGGTATTCGAGCAGGCGGCGGCGCAATTGGCGGGCAAATGCCGGCTGGCCAAGCTCGACAGCGAGGCCAACCAGCAATTGTCGGCGCAGTTGGGAATTCGCTCGATTCCGAGCCTGATTCTGTTCAAGAACGGACGGGAAGTGGCACGTCAGAGTGGCGCCTTCCCGTTACCGCAGTTGATGAGCTGGTTGCGCAGCCAGGGCCTCTGACCGCTATTTCAAAAGCACCTTGAACCGTAGGAGCGAGGCTTGCCCGCGATGAGTGCCTGACATTCAACATCGTCGTCGGTTGTCAGACCGTTATCGCGGGCAAGCCTCGCTCCTACAGAAGAGCGTCAGGCGCTTTCCAGCAGGTTGTGCAGGTCGACGAATTGCTGGGTCAGCTTGTGCCGGGGGTCAAGGTGGATCAGCGGCAGGCTGGCCTGGTGGGATTCGCGCATGCGCACCGAACTGGCCAGGTACACCGGCAAGACCGGCAGGCCTTCGGCGATCAGCTCATCGAGCATCTGCTGGGGCAGGCTGGCGCGGGCCTGGAACTGGTTGACCACGATGCCTTCGACCTGCAAGTCCTCGTTGTGGTCGTCCTTGAGCTCTTCGATTTCAGCCAGCAGGCCGTACAGCGCCTGGCGGGAAAAGCTGTCGCAGTCGAAGGGAATCAATACGCGATCAGCGGCAATCAGCGCCGAAACCGCGTAGAAGTTCAGGGCCGGCGGGGTGTCGAGGTAGATCCGGTCGTAGTCCTCGGCCAATTCGTCCAGCAGTTTGCGCAGCTTGTTGATCTTGTGCTTCGCCTCAAGCTTGGGCTGCAGATCCGCCAGCTCGGCGGTGGCCGTCACCACATGCAGGTTGTCGAACGGCGTTTCGTAGATATCGACCTGGTTCTTCTTCGAGAACGGTCCGGAAGACAGGGTCTGCTTGAAGAAGTCGGCGATCCCCATGGGAATGTCGTCGCCGGTCAGGCCGGTGAGGTATTGAGTGGAGTTGGCCTGGGCATCCAGGTCCACCAGCAGCGTGCGATACCCTTCGCTGGCGCTCACAGCCGCCAGATTGCAGGCAATGCTCGACTTGCCGACTCCCCCTTTCTGATTGAACACCACGCGCCGCATGTCAGAACCTCCCTGCATCAAAGATCACCGAGTGTAGTAGCGAGCAGCGCTGCTTCGCTACCTCGCTGACGGCAGAGCGCCAAGCCCGTTGCAATGACCGGAATCGGCCTAGACTTTCTGAAAGTCTGCGCACCTCCCGCCCGGTGCCGCTCAATAATGGCCAAATGACACTTTTCTTCTGTCGAATGGGCCGTTTTCACTGAGTGAAACATAACCAATGTTTGCTACCAGCCAGTCACACCGGGATAATGCGCGCCACTCGGCTGTAGCTCCGTGCCAGGTGAGTCTTCGATCGAAACGCCTGACCACGTCAAGTAAGCCCGCAGGGGCGGGATGAATTTTCAAGTGATCAACTTCAACATCGCTCAATGGCGCGCGTGGGCCCCTGGGCTCGAAAGCGTGGACGATTGGCAGGCCTGGAGCCGACAACCAGTCGTGCTCGAGAGCAGCGATGCCGCCCCCGACGTGTCGTTTCTACCGGCCATGCAACGCCGGCGCCTCAGCCGTCTGGCGCGCATGGCCTTCAGCGTGGGCTGGCCGCTGGCCGAAGGCCTGGAACAACTACCGTTGGTCTTTATTTCCCGGCATGGCGAAACGCCGCGAACCTTCGACATCCTCAGCGACCTGGCGGCCGACCAGCCATTGTCCCCGACCCAGTTCAGCCTCTCGGTGCACAACGCGGTGATCGGCCTGTGGTCGATCATGCGTGGCGAAACCAGCGAAATGACCGCCCTCGCCGCTGCCGGCGACGGCCTTGAACACGGCATGCTAGAGGCCGCGGCGCTGCTCGAGGAAGGCGCCCCGGCAGTGCTGCTGGTGGTCACCGAAGAGCAGCCGCCCGCCGCCTATGCCACCTGGATCGACGACGTGCCTTTTCCCTATGCGGTGGGCCTGTTGCTGACTCCCGGCAAAGAGTGGCAACTGACGCTCGGTACCGCCACCGAGGAAGCGCCGCGCGCCGAGTGGCCCCATGCCCTGAATCTCTTGCGTACCCTGCTCGGCGAGCAGACCTCCTGCCAACATGCCTGGAAGAACCGTGTATGGAACTGGCAACGCAACCTGTAAACACAAAACCCCGCGACGCCTACTACTGGCGCCTGGTCGCCACCGCGGCCAGCTTTGCCTTGTTCGGCCTCGGTGGCCTGTGCCTGCGCCTGGTGATTTTCCCGCTGCTCGCCTGCCTGCCCGGCGACGCCGAAGCGCATCGCCAGCGCGCACGACGCACCATTGGCCGGCTGTTCTGGCTGTTCATTCGGTTCATGGCCCGCAGCGGCGTGCTGACCTATGACGTCGAAGGCGCGGAAAAGCTCGGCCGCCCCGGACAAATGATCATCGCCAACCATCCATCGCTGATCGACGTGGTGTTCCTCATCGGCCTGGTGCGCAACGCCAACTGTGTGGTCAAGCAGAGCCTGTGGCAGAACCCGTTCACTCGCGGCCCGATACGCGAAGCCGAATACATCAGCAACGACGGCAGCATGGACATGCTCGACGCCGCCGGCGAAGCCCTGCGCAACGGCCAGACCCTGGTGATCTTCCCCGAGGGCACCCGCACCCCGCCGGGCCAGGCGCCGGCCTTTCATCGGGGGGGCGCGGCAATCGCCTTGCGGGGTGCGAGAATCATCACCCCGGTGGTCATCAAGGTCAGCCCGACCACCCTGACCAAGGCCGAACCCTGGTATCGCATCCCGATGCGCCGCGTGCACTTCAGTTTTCGCGTCGGAGCCGATATAGACCCGTATGCCTTTGCCGCCCAAGGCCCCGCACCGCAGGCCTCGCGCAAGCTCAACGATTATTTGCATCACTACTTCATTAAGGAGCTCGCCGAAGATGAGCGATCTGCACCAGGAAATTAAAATGCTGATCATCGATGCCCTGGGCCTCGAAGACATCAGCGTGCAAGACATCGGCAACGAGCAGACGCTCTTCGGTGAAGGCCTGGGCCTGGACTCGGTCGACGCCCTGGAGCTGGGCCTGGCGATCCAGAAACGCTACGGCATCAAGATCGACGCCGACGCCAAGGACACCCGCAACCACTTCACCAACGTGGCGAGCCTTGCGGCGTTCGTCACTGCAAAACAGGCAGCTTGAGACCGGACCATGCAAACTCGCGACGACATCTTCAACACCTTGCGTGATGCCCTGGTGGAACTCTTCGAACTGGAACCGGAACGCGTAAGCCTGGAATCCAACCTGTATCAAGACCTGGAAATCGACAGCATCGACGCCGTCGACCTGATCGATCACATCAAGCGCAAGACCGGCAAGAAAATCGCCGCCGAGGAATTCAAGTCGGTGCGTACCGTCAATGACGTGGTCGAGGCGGTATACCGTCTGGTCCAGCCGGCCGCATGAGCCGGCTGATCGGCCTTGGCCTGCTGCTGGCGGGCCTGTTGTATCCCTTTGCGGTGTATTTCGGCATGGAGCATTTCGCGCCATGGCAGTTCGGCCTGTTGCTCGGCAGCCTGTGGCTGGCCCGGGCCCTGACCGGCGAACGGCGTCCCGGCAGCCTGTTGATGGCGGGCGCGGCCCTGGTCTTCTGCGTGTTGCTGGCGCTGTTCGACAGCCCATCGTTATTGCGCTGGTACCCGGTGCTGGTCAGCGGCTTCATGCTCACGCTGTTCGGCCTGAGCCTGAAATTCGGTCCGCCGGTGGCCGAACGCCTGGCCCGCCTCAGCGAGCCGGAACTGCCGGAAAAAGCGATTCGCTACACCCACCAGGTGACTGTCGCCTGGAGTGTATTTTTCCTCTGTAACGGATTGCTCGCCGCCGCCCTGACCCTGTGGGCGCCGCTGAGCTGGTGGACGTTGTACAACGGCCTGATCGCCTACGGGTTGATGGGTTTGCTGTTTGCCATTGAATGGCTGTTACGACAACGCGTACGAGGCCGCGCATGAATTGGATAAAACTTGAGCACCTGCTGCTCAAGTCGTTGCCGGAACGGGCCGTCACGCTCGAACCGGCACTCGATCACAGCAAGCTGCAGCACCAGGCCCTGAGCCTGGCCGCGGGCTTGCGGGCCAGGGGCGTACAGCGCCTGGCCCTGCACCTGGAAGATGCCGCCGAGTTGGCCATCGCCCTGCTCGGCGCCTGGCGCGCCGGGGTCAGCGTGCTGCTGCCCGCCGACCTGCAATCGCAGACCCGGCAACGCTGGTCGACCCAGGTCGACCTGTGGCTGACCGACCAGCCCGGCGATGCCCACTTGGCCGACTTCGACCAGCCGCCATTGCCCGCCGCCGAACTCGACCTCGACACCTGCCGCCTGAGCCTGTGCACCTCCGGTTCCAGCGGCGAACCCAAGCGCATCGACAAATCCCTGCGCCAGCTGGCCAACGAAGTCGAGGCCCTGGAGCAACTGTGGGGCGAAGGATTGGGCCAGGCCTGCATCATCGGCAGCGTCGCCACCCAACATATCTACGGCCTGCTGTTCCGTGTGCTCTGGCCGCTCTGCGCCGGGCGCACCTTCGTCCGTAGGCAACTGCCGTTCCCGGAAGACCTGCAGCGCGCCAGCCGCGAACACCCGGCCTTTGCCTGGGTCGCCAGCCCGGCGTTGCTCAAGCGCATGGGCGACAACCTCGACTGGCCGGCCCTGAGCCCGGTGCGCCGGGTGTTTTCCTCCGGCGGCGCGCTGCCCGCCGACGCCGCGCAAGGCCTGCACCAGCGCCTGCGACAATGGCCAACGGAGATCCTCGGCAGCTCGGAAACCGGCGGCATCGCCTGGCGCCAGGGCGACAGCCTGTGGCAAGCCTTCGCCGGGGTCGAGCTGAGCCAGGACAGCGACGGCGCCCTGCTGATCGCCTCGCCCTACCTGCCGGCCGGACATATCGAACACACCGCCGATGCCGCGCGCATCGCCGCCGATGGGCGTTTCGAGCTGCTCGGGCGCCTGGACCGGATCGTCAAGCTGGAAGAAAAACGCATTTCCCTGCCGATGCTGGAACAGGCCCTGGCCGGGCATGCCTGGGTCGCCGAAGCGCGCCTTGGGGTGGTCCGGGAAAACCGCGCCTCCCTCGGCGCGCTGCTGGTCCTCAGCGAACAAGGCCTGCACGCCTTGCGCAATCAGGGGCGTCGGACGCTCACGCAAACGCTGCGCCAGCACCTGAGCCAGCATTGCGAGGCCCTGGCGCTGCCACGCCGCTGGCGCCTGCTGCGCCAGTTGCCCCTGAACAGCCAGGGCAAGCTGCCCCAGGCCGATGTCGAAGCCCTGCTGCTGGCCCCGCGCCCACGGGCGCCGGAAGTGCTGGAACAACTCGAGGCCGACGGCGAATGGAGCCTGCAACTGGCGATCCCGCCGGACCTGGCCTACTTCAGCGGCCACTTCCCCCAGACCCCGGTGCTGCCGGGCGTGGTCCAGGTGGACTGGGCATTGGCCCTGGGCCAGCAGTTGCTCGATCTGCCGGGCCGCTTTGCCGGCATGGAAGTACTGAAGTTCCAGCAACTGGTGCGCCCCGGAGACCAGGTGCAATTGCACCTGCGCTTCGATCATGAGCGCGGCAAACTCTACTTTGCCTACCGCAATGACACCGCCGCCTGCTCCAGCGGCCGCATCCTGCTGGAGAACGCCTGTGGATAAGTTATTGGCCCCAGGCAAGCGCAGCCCCCTGCTGCTGCCAGCGTTGCGGGCTTTTGTAGCCGCTGCCGAAGGCTGCGATCGGCCGCGCAGCGGACGCCTGGGAGACAGCCCCCATGCATAACCCCTGCGCCGTGATCCCGGTCTACAACCATGAAGCCGCCGTGCCGACGGTGGTCGATGCCCTGCTCGCCAGCGGCCTGTCCTGCGTGCTGGTGGACGACGCCAGCAGCCCGGCCTGCGCCGCCGTGCTGGAACAGCTGGCCGAGCGCGAACAGGTGTTCCTGGTCAAGCTCGCGGTCAACCAGGGCAAGGGCGGCGCGGTCATGGCCGGGCTGCGCGAAGCCTCGCGCCTGGGCTTCAGCCACGCCCTGCAAGTGGACGCCGACGGCCAGCACGACCTGCGCGATGTGGATAACTTTATCGCCACCTCCCGCACCCACCCCGAAGCGCTGGTCTGCGGTTATCCACAGTACGACGCCAGCGTGCCCAAGGGCCGTTTTTACGCGCGCTACCTGACCCACGTCTGGGTCTGGATCAATACCCTGTCGTTGCAGATACCCGACTCCATGTGCGGCTTCCGGGTCTACCCCCTGCCGCCAGTCCTGGCGCTGATCGACTCGGTGAAGATCGGCCGGCGCATGGATTTCGACACCGACATTCTGGTGCGCCTGTCCTGGCGCAACCAGCCGATGCGCTGGTTGCCGACCCAGGTCCGTTACCCGGTGGATGGCCTGTCGCACTTTCGCCTGTTCCACGACAACCTGCTGATTTCCAGCATGCACGCCCGGCTGTTCTTCGGCATGTTGCTGCGCGCGCCGTTGATCCTCTGGCGACGGTGGCAAGCATGACGGCGCTACCAGACAAACAGGACAAACAGCCGGACAAGCAACATTGGGCCGAGCACAAGGAGCGCGGCAGCTTCTGGCTGATGAAGCTCACCGCCTTGAGCGTGCGGGTGCTCGGGCGCCGGGTGTTGAGCCCGGTGCTGTATGTCATCGTTTTCTACTTTTTCCTGTTCGGCCGCGGTGCCCGCCGCAGCGCCTGGTTGTACCAGCGGCGCCTGGCCGACTGGAGCGGCAAGGCCGAGCTGCGTCCCAGCCACTGGCGGGTCTTCGGCCAATTCATGGCGTTCGCCGACTCCCTGCTGGACAAGCTCGACGTGTGGAACGGCAAGCTGCGCCTGGAACAGATCGAGATCGTCGACCCGGCCCGGCTGCGCGACCAGTTGCGCGGCACCCGCGGACAGATGCTGGTGGGCGCGCACCTGGGTAACCTCGAAGTCTGCCGCGCCCTGGCCGAGCTGGGCGAGAAGGTCACCATGAACGTGCTGGTGCACACCAAGCACGCCGAACGTTTCAATCGCCTGCTGGGCGAGGCCGGGGCCACCAACCTGCGGCTGATCCAGGTCAGCGAGCTGGATCCGGCGGTCATGCTGCAACTGAGCCAGCGCCTGGATCGCGGCGAGTGGCTGGCGATTGCCGGCGACCGTGTACCGCTGCACGGCGGGCGCAACGTGCGGGTGGATTTCCTCGGCCATCCGGCGCCCTTTCCCCAGGGGCCGTGGCTGCTGGCGGGCCTGCTGAAATGCCCGGTCAACCTGCTGCTGTGCCTGAAAAACAATGGTCGCTATCGAGTGTTCCTCGAACCCTTCACCGAGGCCGTGGCGTGGAAACGCAGCGACCGCGAGCAGGTCATCGCCCAGTGGACTGCCCGCTACGCCGAGCGTCTGGGCCAGTACTGCCTCGAAGCGCCCCAACAATGGTTCAACTTTTACCCTTTCTGGAAGACCGATGACGACGCATCCGCTTGAGCCGGTAACCTTCGGCGAACTCCCTTTGCGCATCGAAGACGTGCTGGCCCTGGCCAACCGTCAGGCGCCGACCCGGCTGCAGGACGACAGCGCATTCCGCCAGCGCATCGCCAAGGGCGCGCAATTCCTCGATTCGCTGCTGGACAAGGAAGGCGTGATCTACGGCGTGACCACCGGCTACGGCGACTCCTGCGTGGTCGCGGTGCCGCTGCAGCACGTCGAGGCGTTGCCCCGTCATCTGTACACCTTCCACGGCTGCGGCCTGGGCAAGCTGCTGGACGCGCAAGCCACCCGCGCGGTGCTGGCGGCGCGCTTGCAGTCGCTTTGCCACGGCGTGTCCGGGGTGCGCGTGGAACTGCTGGAGCGCCTGCAGGCGTTCCTCGAACACGACATCCTGCCGCTGATTCCCGAAGAGGGTTCGGTAGGCGCCAGCGGCGACCTGACGCCGCTGTCCTACGTGGCCGCGACCCTGTCCGGCGAGCGTGAGGTGATGTTCCGCGGCGAGCGCCGGACCTCGGCCGAGGTGCACCGCGAGCTGGGCTGGGAGCCGCTGGTGCTGCGGCCCAAGGAAGCCCTGGCGCTGATGAACGGCACCGCGGTGATGACCGGCCTGGCCTGCCTGGCCTTCGCCCGCGCCGACTACCTGCTGCAACTGGCCACGCGCATCACCGCGCTGAACGTGGTCGCCTTGCAGGGCAACCCGGAACACTTCGACGAGCGCCTGTTCGCCGCCAAGCCGCACCCGGGGCAGATGCAGGTCGCCGCCTGGCTGCGCCAGGACCTGGCCATCGACGCACCGACCGCGCCGCTGCACCGCCTGCAGGACCGCTACTCGCTGCGTTGCGCGCCCCATGTGCTGGGCGTGCTGGCCGACAGCCTGGGCTGGCTGCGCGGCTTCATCGAAACCGAGCTGAACAGCGCCAACGACAACCCGATCATCGATGCCGAGGCCGAACGCGTGCTGCACGGCGGGCACTTCTACGGCGGGCACATCGCCTTCGCCATGGACAGCCTGAAGAACCTGGTGGCCAACGTCGCCGACCTCTTGGACCGTCAGCTCGCGCTGCTGGTGGACGAGCGCTACAACCACGGCCTGCCGAGCAACCTGTCCGGCGCCCCGGCGGACCGCGCCATGATCAACCACGGCTTCAAGGCGGTACAGATCGGCACCAGCGCCTGGACCGCTGAAGCGCTGAAAAACACCATGCCGGCCAGCGTGTTCTCGCGCTCCACCGAATGCCACAACCAGGACAAGGTGAGCATGGGCACCATCGCCGCCCGCGATGCGATCCGCGTGCTGGAGCTGACCGAACAGGTCGCCGCCGCCACCCTGCTGGCCGCCAACCAGGGCGTCTGGCTGCGCGGCCGAGCCGAGGATGCACGGCCATTGCCGCCAGCCCTGGCCGCCATGCACCAAGAGCTGGCCAAGGACTTCCCGCCGGTGATCGAGGACCGCGCCCTGGAAGGCGAACTGCGCCTGTGCCTGCAACGCATTGCCGAGCAACACTGGAGGCTGCATGCGTAGTCGGGGCGTGCTGCACGCGGACACCGAGATCCAGGTGCCGTTTTTCGACGTCGACACCATGCACGTGGTCTGGCACGGGCATTACGTGAAGTACCTGGAAGTGGCCCGCTGCGCCCTGCTCGACAAGCTCGGCCACAACTACAACCAGATGCTCGAGTCCGGCTACGCCTGGCCGGTGATCGACCTGCAACTGCGCTATGTGCGCGGCGCGGTATTCGGCCAGAAGCTCAAGGTCCGCGCCAGCCTGGTGGAGTGGGAAAACCGCCTGAAGATCAACTACCTGATCAGCGACCTGGAAACCGGCGAACGCCTGACCCGCGCCAGCTCGGTGCAGGTGGCGGTGGAGATCGCCAGCCGCGAGATGCAACTGGCCTCGCCCAAGGTGTTCACCGATGCCGTCGAGAGGCTTCTGCCATGAGCCGACCGCTTCCTGCAGGAGCGAGCTTGCTCGCGAAAATCGTCAACGATTGCGCGAGCTACCTGACACGTCACGGCGTTCTGCGGTTTTTCGCGAGCAAGCTCGCTCCTACTGTGCTCGTACTGTTGGGCACTCCAGGCTTGGCCAATGCCTTCGACCTGCAACAGCTCAGCGACCAGTTGGCCAGACCCGAGGTGATCCACGGCAGCTTCGTCCAGGAGAAACACCTGCGCGCCCTGCCCCAGCCGCTGACCAGTAAGGGCAGCTTCGTCCTGGCGAAGAACCATGGCCTGCTGTGGCTGCTGAAAACACCGCTGCAACAGGACTACCGCATCACCGGCAAAGGCATCGCCCGCCGGGATGGCAGCGGCTGGCAAATGCTGCCGAACAAGAGCGCCGGGGCCGAACAGAACCGCCTGTTCCTCGCCGTGCTGCAAGGCGACAGCAGCGGCCTGCAACGGGACTTCGAGCTGGCCCTGGCCGGCGACGCCAAGGCCTGGAAACTGACCCTGACCCCACGTTCGCTGCTGCTCAAGCAGGTGTTCAACCAGATCAACATCGACGGTGGCGAACTGGTGCAGCGCATCGAGCTACTGGAAACCCAGGGCGACAGCACCGTGCTGGAGATGCACGACAGCATCAGCAACCAGCCCTTGAGCGACGCGGAGCAGCATGACTTTGCCGAGTGAACGCTGGTGGCCGCGCCTGTTCCTGCTCCTGCTGGTGGCCGTGCTGGCCCTGGCCGGCTGGCAATGGCGCCATGGCGCGCCGCTGTCGGCCAACCTCATGGAGCTGGTGCCGGGCACCGACCCCGATGCCCTGGAGCTCAAGGCCGAGCAGCGCATGCAGGAGCCGCTGAACCGCGAAATGCTGGTGCTGGTGGGCCACGCCGAACGCCAGCAGGCCATCGCCATGGCCCAGCGCCTGGGTGAGCAATGGCAGGCCAGCGGGCTGTTCGAGAAGGTCCAGTGGAACCTGCAGGCCGACCTGCCGGCGCTGCGCACGCAATTGCTGCAAGGCCGCCTGGCGATGCTTGCTGCTGCCGACCGCCAGCAGTTGATCGAGCACCCCGAGGCCTTTATCCAGCAGCGCGTACAGGCGCTGTTCGACCCCTTCAGCGGTTTCAGCCTGGTCCCGAGCCAGGACGACTGGCTGGGCCTGACCGGGCGCATCCAGAACAGCCAGCCGCAACGCGGCGCGGTGCAACTGGACATCGGCAGCGGCACCCTGATCGCCGATGCCGACGGCAAGAGCTGGGTGCTGCTGCGGGCGCGCACCACCGGCAACGCCTTCGACATGCAGCTACCGCTGCAGGTGGCGGCCTTGCTCCAGCACAGCCGCGAACAGGCCGCCCAGGCCGACGTCCAGCTGCTGGCCGCCAGTGGTCTGCTCTACGCCGCCAACGGCCAGCAGCAAGCCTCCCGCGAGATCACCTGGGTCGGCGGCGGCGCCACCGTCGGCATCCTCCTGCTGCTGTTGCTGGCCTTCCGTCGCTGGCGGGTGTTGCTGGCGTTCGTACCGGTGCTGGTGGGCATGCTGTTCGGCGCAGTGGCCTGCGTGGCCTTCTTCGGCCATATGCACGTGATGACCCTGGTGCTGGGTTCGAGCCTGATCGGCGTCGCCGTCGACTACCCCCTGCACTACCTGTCCAAGAGCTGGAGCCTGCGCCCCTGGCACAGCTGGCCGGCGCTGCGCCTGACCCTGCCGGGGCTGAGCCTGAGCCTGGCCACCAGTTGCATCGGCTACCTGGCGCTGGCCTGGACACCGTTCCCGGCCCTGACCCAGATCGCAGTGTTCTCCGCCGCCGGCTTGCTGGGTGCTTACCTGAGCGCAGTGTGCCTGCTGCCGGCGCTGCTGCGCGGCGTCGAGCTGCAACCGGCGCAATGGCCGCTGCGCGTGGCCGAATGGCTGCTGAACCTGCGCACCCAGTTGCTCAAGCGCGTGTCCAGCCCCTGGCTGCTGGCGCTGGTGATCGCCTTCTGCGCCGGTGGCCTGTGGCAGCTCGACAGCAAAAACGATATTCGCCAGTGGATCGGCGCGCCGCCACAACTGCTCAACGAAGCCCAGGCCATCGCGCGGATCACCGGCTACCAGCCCACCAGCCAGTTCTTCCTGGTGCGCGGCGCCGATCAGCAACAACTGCTCGAACGCCTCGGCGCCCTGAGCGAGCGCCTGGAGCAACTGGTCAACCTGGAGAAACTCCAGGGCTACCTGTCGCTCAACCAGCTGGTAAGCCTGCCCAGCGAGCAACAGCGCCTGCGCCAGGCCCTGGACGCGCTACCGCGGCACTGGCAGCCGCTGCTGGATCTCGGGGTCCCGGTGGCAGCCCTGAACGCGGAACTCACGCAACTGCGGGCACTGCCCGACGAAGACATCGACGCGGCCCTGCAAGGCCCGCTGGCCGAGCCTTACCGCACCCTGTGGCTGGGCCCCGCCGACAACGGCGTGGCGGCCATGGTCAGCCTGCAGGGGCTGAATAACCCACAGCTGCTGCGGATCCAGGCGCAGGATCTGCCGGGGGTGCAACTGGTGGATCGCCTGGGCGAGCTGAACCAAGTGTTCGCCGCCACCCAGGTCAGCGCCGCCGAGCTCAAACTCGCCTCCTGCGTGCTGATCGTCTTGCTGCTGATCCTGCCGTTCGGCCTCGGCGGCGCCCTGCGCCTGGTCGCCCTGCCGCTGCTGGCGGCCCTGTGCAGCCTCGCCAGCCTGGGCTGGCTGGGGCAACCGCTGACCCTGTTCAGCCTGTTCGGCCTGTTGCTGGTGACCGCCATCAGCGTCGACTACGCCATCCTCATGCGTGAACAGGTCGGCGGCGCCGCCGTGAGCCTGCTCGGCACCTTGCTTGCAGCGCTGACCACCTGGCTGTCGTTCGGCCTGCTGGCGATTTCCAGCACCCCGGCGGTCAGCAACTTCGGCCTGTCGGTGAGCCTGGGCCTGGCCTTCAGCTTTATCCTGGCGCCCTGGGCCGGTCGCCAGCGCCATCGCCAGACCGTTACGGAGCCAGCCCTGTGATGATTGCCCTGTTCTGGCTCATGGCGCTGCTGCTGTTCGCGCTCGCCACCCGCATCGGCAGCCGTTTCGGCCTGATCCCGATCGTCAGCCAGTTGCTGCTGGCGACCTTCGGCCTGCCGCTGCTGATGCTGTTCTGGATCGAACCGCACTGGCAGTTGAGTGGCGCCCAGCTGGTCGCGCCGGTCTGGCTGAAGAACCTGTACGGCTTGAGTTTCGCCCTGCTGCTGGGGCATATCCTCAGCGACGTGATCGACCTGCGCCTGGACCGCCAGAGCCTGAAGATCGCCCTGCCGAGCTTCGCCATTCCCTTCGCCTGCGGCCTGGCCACGGCGGTCTGGCTGTTGCCGGCGCAACCCTGGCTGAGTTCCCTGGCGGTCGGCCTGCTGTTCGCCATTACCGCAATTCCGGTGTTGTACCTGTACCTGCGGCACATCGACTACCCGCCGCTGGCCACCCGGCGCCTGGTGCAGACCGCGATCCTCATCGACCTCGGCTGCTGGACCCTGTTCGGCGTCGCCCAGGGCAGCCTGCATCTGAGCAGCCTGCTGCTGCCGCTGGCTGGTGCCTGCCTGCCGCTGCTCCTGCGCGGCCTCGGCCTGCGCCAGCCGCTGCTGCACAGCCTGGGCTTCTTCGGCCTGCTGGTGGTGGCCGAGCACTACAAGCTCAATGCACTGATTTTCGGCATCGGCTACCTGCTGTGCATGGCCGCTCTCAAGGTGCCGCTGGCGCTGCCGTTAAAGGCAGCCTGGATAAACCGTTTGCAGACCTTTATCGCCATCCCGCTGATCCTCACGTTCGGCATCGTGCAGATCAATGTGCACAGCGCCATGGACAGCCTCGGCTGGGTGCAATTGGGGGCGTTGCTGCTGTTGCCGATTGCCAGCAAGTTGCTCGGCAACTGGCTCGGCCTGGGCTGGGCCGGCGCCTCCTTCAAGGGCGCCAGCCGCTGGCGGGAAAGCCTGCTGCTGAACATTCGCGGACTGAGCGAGATCGTTTTTCTCAACCTGCTGCTGCAACAACAGCTGATCAGCCCGGCGCTGTATTTCGCGCTGATGCTCATGGGCCTGGTCGCCACCCTGATGCCGGCCCTGGCCGGGCTGCACCGAACACCTTTGGTCCCTTTGAACCCGAACATCGCCGAACCGGCAAGGAGCCCCAGTGCCAACAGTTGAAATGGAACGCCGCCAGATTGTGGTGATCGGCGCCGGCCCATCGGGCGCTATCGCCGCCGCGCTGCTCAAGGGCAAAGGCCACGACGTGCTGATCGTCGAGCGCCAGCATTTCCCACGCTTTTCGATCGGTGAAAGCCTGCTGTCCCACTGCCTGGATTTCGTCGAAGAGGCCGGCATGCTCGAGGCAGTCAAGGCGGCGGGCTTCCAGCTGAAGAACGGCGCCGCGTTCGCCTGGGGCGAGCGTTACAGCGCCTTCGATTTTGGCGACACCTTCAGCGAGGGCAAGCCCACCACCTTTCAGGTGCAACGCGCCGATTTCGACAAGCTGCTGGCCGATCAGGCCGCCCTGCAAGGCGTTGAAGTGCGTTATGGCGAGGCCATCGTCAGCGCCGACTTCAACCTGGCCAGGCCACAGCTGCAGGTGCTGCGCGAAGACGGCAGCGAGTACCGCGTGGAGGCCGGTTTCGTCCTCGACGCCAGCGGCTACGGCCGTGTGCTGCCACGCCTGCTGGACCTGGAAGCACCCTCGAACTTCCCGGTCCGCCAGGCGGTGTTCACCCATATCGAAGACCACATCGACAGCCCGGCTTTCGAGCGGGAAAAGATCCTCATCACCACTCACCCCAGCAAACGCGATGTGTGGTTCTGGACCATCCCGTTCAGCAACGGCCGCTGCTCGATCGGCGTGGTGGCGGCCAAGGAGCACTTCGACGGTCGTGACGGCGACCTGGACCAGTGCCTGCGCGGTTTCATCGATGAGACCCCGAGCCTGGCCAAGGTCCTGCACAACGCCGTCTGGGACACCCCGGCGCGGGCAATCGGCGGCTACTCGGCCAACGTCAAGACCCTGCACGGCCCGGGCTTCGCGCTGCTGGGCAACGCCGCGGAGTTCCTCGACCCGGTGTTCTCCTCCGGCGTGACCATCGCCATGCGTTCGGCGAGCATGGCCGCCGCCGTGCTGCATCGGCAGTTGCAGGGCGAAAGCGTGGATTGGGAAACAGAGTTCGCCATCCCCCTCAAGCGCGGTGTCGACACCTTCCGTTGCTACGTCGAAGGCTGGTACGCCGGCACCTTCCAGGACGTGATCTACCACCCGGGCAGCTCGCCGGAGATTCGCCGGATGATCAGTTCGATCCTCGCCGGCTATGCCTGGGACGAACGCAACCCGTTCGTCAGCGAACCCAAGCGCCGGCTGCGCATGCTCTCGGAAATCTGCGCCATGGAGGCTCCATGAACGACACCCAGCCGCAATACCTGAGCGCCAGCTACGTCGAGGAAACCCGCTTCGGCTTCTGGTTCCTGCGCAGCCACACCTGGCAGCACCATGTGCTGCGGGTGGCGATCAACGACCTGCGCCGCCTGTTCGACAACCAGCCACCGGCCAACCCGGTGCTGCTGGATGCCGGTTGCGGCCAGGGCAAGTCGTTCCAGTACCTGCGCCAGGTGTTCGCCCCGCGGCGCCTGATCGGCCTGGACGCCGACCCGCACAGCCTCAGGCTCAGCAGCGAAGAGGCGGCGCGCCAGGGCCTGCAGGTCGAGCTGATCGGCAGCGACTGCGCGACCCTGGACGTGGCCGATGCCAGCGTCGACCTGCTGTTCTGCCACCAGACCTTTCACCACCTGGTGGAACAGGAAAAAGCCCTGGCCGAGTTCTATCGCGTGCTCAAGCCGGGCGGTTACCTGCTGTTCGCCGAATCCACCGAGGCCTACATCGACACCTGGGTGATCCGCTGGCTGTTCCGCCACCCGATGCATGTACAGAAAAGCGCGGCGCAGTATCTGGAAATGATCCGACGACAGGGTTTTGAATTTACCCCGCGCAATGTGTCTTATCCCTATCTGTGGTGGAGCCGTGCCAAGGATTTCGGGCTGCTCGAACGCTTCGGCCTGCGCCGCCCGAAACCCTTTGGCCAACGGGAAGAAACCCTGGTCAATGTGGTCGCCCGCAAACCCTTGCACGAAGGTGCCGCCGGATGATCCGTGCCCTGCTCGTCGGCTGCCTGCTGTTGCTGAGCGCCTGCGCCAGCCAGCCGCCGCTGCCCGAGAAAACCCCGAGCCTGGCCCTGCCGCTGCAACTGCATATCGAGCGGCAACAGGCCGGGCAGCGCCAGGACTGGCTGCTGGTGATCCAGGCCGAAGGGCCGGGCATCCGCTGGTCGCTGCTCGACCCGCTGGGCATTCCCCTGGCGCGCCAGCAACTGATCGACGGTCGCTGGCAGGCCGATGGCCTGCTGCCGCCGAACCCGGAGGCCCGCGAACTGTTCGCCGCCCTGCTATTCGCCCTGACGCCCGCGGGCGAACTGCGAGATAATTATCCAGCCGCCCGGCAGCACGGCGCGCAGCGCGACCTCGCCCCGCACTGGCAGGTCCGCTATCGCCAGGCCCTGGATTTTCGCCTGGAGCTGCCCCAGGGCTTGTACTACCACATCAGCCCGCTGACCGCCGAGAACGCCTCATGACGGCCTACCTGAATGCCCTCGGGGTGATCTGTGCCCTTGGGCGCGACAAGCAGCAAGTGGCCCGCAGCCTGTTTGCCGGCGACTGCTCCGGCATGCGCGCCGCAGCCGGCTGGGTGCCGGAGCGCAGCGTGCCGGTGGCCGCCGTCCAGGGGCCGCTAGCGAGCATTCCGCCGGAGCTGGGACAGCAGAGCAGCCGCAACAACCAGCTGCTGCTGGAGGCCGCCCTGCAGATCCGTGGCGACATCGACCAGGCCATCGCCCGCTACGGCCACAGCCGCATCGGCATCGTCCTCGGCACCAGCACCTCGGGCATCGACGAAGCCAGCCGCGGCATCGCCCACTACCTGCGCGACCGGCATTTCCCGGCCGACTACGACTACCGGCAGCAGGAGCTCGGCGCGCCGGCGAACTTTCTCGCCGACTGGCTCGACCTCAGCGGCCCGGCCTACGTGATCTCCACCGCCTGCACCTCCAGCGCCCGCGCGCTGATGAGCGCCCGCCGCCTGCTCGACCTGGGCCTGTGCGACGCGGTGCTGTGCGGTGGCGTCGACAGCCTGTGCAAGCTGACCCTCAACGGCTTCTCGGCCCTGGAAGCAGTGTCCGACCAGCGCTGCAATCCGTTCTCGGTCAACCGCGATGGCATCAATATCGGTGAAGCCGCCGTGCTGTTCCTGATGAGCAAGGAAACCCTCGGCGCACAACCGATCGCCTTGCTCGGCGCCGGCGCCAGCTCCGACGCGCACCATATTTCCGCGCCCGAACCCAGCGGGCGCGGCGCCCTGCAAGCCATGCAGAAGGCCTTGCACAACGCCGGCCTGCAGGCCGCACAGATCGGCTACCTGAACCTGCACGGCACGGCCACCCAGCACAACGACGCCATGGAAAGCCTGGCGGTCGACCAGTTGTTCCCGGCCGGCGTGCCCTGCTCGTCGACCAAACCCATGAGCGGCCATACCCTGGGCGCCGCCGGCGCCCTGGAAGCGGCGTTCTGCTGGCTGAGCCTGTCCGCCGCGAACAGCGCGCACGCCCTGCCGCCCCATGTCTGGGACGCCCAGGCCGACCCGCAACTGCCGCCACTGCATTGGGTCACCGCCACCACACGTCTGGAGCAGAACGCTCCGCGCGGCCTGATGAGCAACTCCTTTGCCTTCGGCGGCAACAACGTCAGCCTGATTATCGGAGACGCCCCATGATTGACTGGCCGCTCGCCGAACTGCTGCCCCACGCGGGCGACATGATCCTGATCGATCAGGTCCTGGCGTTCGATGAAGAGCAGATCCGCACCCGCCTCACCGTCAAACCCGGTGGCCTGTTCAGCCGGGCCGACGGCAGCCTGCCGGCCTGGGTCGGCATTGAAATAATGGCCCAGAGCATCGCCGCCTACGCCGGTTGCCATGCGCGCCAGAAAGGCCAGGCCGTCGAGCTGGGGTTCCTGCTCGGCACCCGCAAGTTCGAATGCAATGTGGAACACTTCCCGGCCGGCAGCGAACTGCAGATTCACGCCTTGCGCTCCCTGCAAGACGACAACGGCATGGGCGTATTCGAATGCCACCTGACTGCCCCCGGCATTCAGGCCGTCGCCCGCCTCAACGTGTTCTGTCCGCCCCAGGCGGACAGCTACCTGAACGAATCACCCGCTTTATCAACAGGAGTCCAGCCATGACTGAATCCATATTGGTCACCGGCTCCAGCCGT
Organism: Pseudomonas sp. GW531-T4; assembly: GCF_017349615.1. NCBI lineage: Bacteria > Pseudomonadati > Pseudomonadota > Gammaproteobacteria > Pseudomonadales > Pseudomonadaceae > Pseudomonas > Pseudomonas sp. GW531-T4. Next base: position 32,254 of record NZ_JACMZT010000034.1, on the reverse strand, counting down.
GGTATCGGCCGCGCCATCGCCCTGCGCCTGGCCCAGGGCGGCTATGACCTGATCCTGCATTGCCGCAGTGGCCGCAGCGAAGCCGAGGCCGTGCAGGCCGAAGTCGAGGCCCTGGGGCGCCAGGCGCGCATCCTGCAATTCGATGTGACCGACCGCGCCAGCTGCAAGGCCGTTCTCGAAGCCGACGTGGAAGCCCACGGCGCCTACTACGGTGTGGTGCTCAACGCCGGCCTGACCCGCGACGGCGCCTTCCCGGCCCTGAGCGAAGACGACTGGGACACCGTGCTGCGCACCAACCTCGACGGTTTCTACAATGTCCTGCACCCGGTGATGATGCCGATGATCCGGCGCCGCACCGCCGGGCGTATCGTCTGCATCGCCTCGGTGTCCGGACAGGTCGGCAACCGTGGCCAGGTCAACTACAGCGCGTCCAAGGCCGGCCTGATCGGCGCCGCCAAGGCCCTGGCCATCGAGCTGGGCAAACGCAAGATCACCGTCAACTGCGTGGCGCCAGGCCTGATCGACACTGCCATGCTCGACGAGAACGTGCCGGTGGACGAATTGCTGAAGATGATCCCGGCCCAGCGCATGGGCACCCCGGAAGAAGTCGCCGGCGCGGTGAACTTCCTGATGTCCGCCGAGGCCGCCTACATCACCCGCCAGGTGCTGGCGGTGAACGGAGGCCTGGTCTGATGAAACGTGTGGTCGTCACCGGCATGGCCGGCATCACTTCGCTGGGCAGCGACTGGGACACCATCGCCGCCAACTTCGGCGCCAACCGCAGCGGCATTCGCCGGATGGACGAATGGGATCGCTTCAGCGAACTCAATACCCGCCTGGCCGGCCCCGTGGACGACTTCAAGGTACCGGACCACTGGACCCGCAAGCAGCTGCGCAGCATGGGCCGGGTGTCGCGGCTCGCCGTGGGGGCTGCCGAGCAGGCCCTGGCCGATGCCGGCCTGCTGGGTGACGAGTCGATCAAGGACGGGCGCATGGGCGTGGCCTGTGGCTCGTCCACCGGCAGCACCGACGAGATCAAGGCGTTCGGCAACATGCTGCTGAACTCGGTCGCCGAAGGCCTCAACGCCAATTCCTACGTGCGCATGATGCCGCACACCACCGCGGCCAATATCAGCATTTTCTTCGGCCTCACCGGGCGGCTGATCCCGACGTCCAGCGCCTGCACCAGCGGCAGCCAGGGCATCGGCTACGCCTACGAGGCGATCAAGTTCGGCCGCCTGCCGCTGATGCTCGCCGGCGGCGCCGAAGAGCTGTGCCCGACCGAAGCCATGGTGTTCGACGCGCTCTACGCCACCAGCTTGAAAAACGATGCCCCGCACACCAGCCCGCGGCCCTACGACAGTGACCGCGACGGCCTGGTGATCGGCGAGGGCGGCGGCATGCTGGTGCTCGAAGAGCTGGAACACGCCCTGGCCCGCGGCGCGCATATCCATGCCGAGATCGTCGGCTTCGGCAGCAACGCCGACGGCCAGCACACCACCCGTCCGGAGCAGGCCACCATGCGCCGGGCCATGGAGCTGGCCCTGGAAGACGCCGGCCTCGAGCCTTCGGCCATCGGTTACGTCAATGGCCACGGCACCGCTACAGAACAGGGCGACATTGCCGAAACACTGGCCACCAGCAGCCTGTTCGGCAGCCGGATGCCCATCAGTTCGCAGAAGAGTTTCCTCGGCCACACCCTGGGGGCCTGTGGCGCGCTGGAGTCCTGGTTCAGCATCGAGATGCTCAACCGCGACCTCTACGTGCACACCCTCAACCTCGACACGGTCGACCCGCGCTGCGGCGAGCTGGATTACCTGCGCGGCGAATTCCGGCAGATGAGCTGCGAGTACGTGATGAACAACAACTTTGCCTTTGGCGGCGTCAACACTTCGCTGATCTTCCGCCGCCGGCCTCAATGACGTTACCCCCTGGAGAAAATGGAATGCCCTCCCTGCTTCGCGCCTGCCTGATCGTGCTGGCCCTGCTGACCTGCGTCTCGTGCACCAGCAAGCGCATGTACACCCCGGACCGGGTCCTGCCGGCCACCCTCAAGGCCGACCATGAGGAAATGAAACAGGCGATCCTGAAAAACCTGGTCGCCCGCAAGTGGACCGTGCAACGCATCAGCCCGGAGCTGATCCAGGCCGAGATCACCGTGCGCGAGCAATACCACGTGGAAATCGACATCCAGTACGCGCCGACCCACTACAAGATCCTCTACCGCGACAGCCGTGGCATGGGCTACGCGGACGGCAAGATCCACAAGAACTACATCCGCTGGGTGCGCCTGCTGGACAAGGGCATCCTGCGCGAGCTGAAGGACAACCAGAACGAACGGACCGCGCAACAGCTGTCCAGCTCGGCCCAGGCGATTGCCGCGCCTAATTGAGCGCCAGCCGCTACCCGCTTTCTACGTCAAGGAGACCACCATGCAATTGAAGACCCTGGCCGCTGCCGCCACCCTGCTGCTCTGCACCCTGCCCGGCGTCAGCCAGGCCCGTGATACCGCACTGTACCTGCCGTTCGACAAGGTGGTCGCCGAAGCCATCAGCACCGGCAAGATCGACGGCAGCGTGAAGTTCTACCTGGCCGGCAACCAGCCCGCCGGCAAGGTCACGGTGATCAGCGCGGGCGCGGTCACCAACAAGAAGACCAACGCCTTCAACAAGAGCGACGAAGTGGCCTGCGAATGGGTCCTGCAATCGGCGCTGATCACCCTGCACCAGGCCGCCAAGAAAGTCGGCGCCAATGCGGTGACCGACATTGCCAGCTTCTACAAGAGCAACGAGCGCAAGGACGCGAAAACCTACGAATGCCACGCGGGCGCCCTGATGGCAGGCGTCGCGCTGCGCGGCGATCTGGCGAAGGTGCAATAAGGCGCCTGCCGATGAAATCGGCATGACCTGATCCACAGTTTCCATCCCCCGGAAACGACAAAGGGCGCCTTTCGGCGCCCTTTCACAAACAGGCTGGCTTGTCATCGCGCTCTGCCTGTCTGGCTCTGCGATGGCTGGTTGCCCAGGATCCTCAGAGTCTCACAAGTCCCTTTCGGGTACGCGCGCAGTGTCGCTCGAAGCCTGCCGCCCGGCAACCGTGGCCAATTGCCGTTTTCCACAGGAAAGTCGGTATCAGAGCCCCAAAGCCTTGCGTACAGCGGCTTTGACGGCAGCGAGCTCTTCGTCTGTAAGTTGCAAGACTTCGTAAACTCGTCGGCCATGACGGTCTTTGCGCCTGATCCGATCGAGTCGCGGCAAGCCGACCGTGGCAAGCATGTCGCACTTTGCCCAGCAGACCGTTACAACTCAGCCTTGCGGGTCAGCAGCTCGACAAAGGCCTTGGCCATTGGCGAGCGCTGGTCGGTGCGCTGCGCCAGCCACACCGCCGAGACTGCCTCGGGGTCGAGCAGCGGTCGATAGACCACGCCGTCGATACGCATGCGCTGGTAGGACGCCGGCAACACCGAGACCCCCAGCCCCGCCGCCACCAGGCCGATGATGGTCATGGCCTCGCCCGCTTCCTGGGCGAAATGCGGGGTGAAACCGACATCCCGGGCCAGGGTCAGCAACTGCGCATACAGGCCGCTGCCGTAGCTGCGCGGGAAGAACACGAAGGGTTCGTGGGCCAGGGCCGACAGCGCCAGGCCGGCTTCGCTGCCGGCCACCAGCGGGTGCTTGGAGCTAAGCACCGCCACCAGCGGTTCGCGCAGCAACTCCACCACGCTCAGGGAGTCCGGCAGCGGCAACGGCCGCATGATGCCGACCTGGATCGACTCGTCCAGCAGCGCCTCGGCCACCTGAGTGCTGCTCATCTCCCGCAGCTTCAGGTGCACGTCGGGAAAGCGCTGGCGAAAGGTGAAGATCGCCTGGGGAATGCTCGAGTTGAAAGGCGCCGACGAGGTGAAGCCGATTTTCAGCTCACCCAGCTCCCCCCGTTGCGCCCGCCGGGCCACATCCGCCGCCTTGTCGACCTGGGCCAGCACCTGTCGCGCCTCATCGAGGAACAGCCTGCCGGCCTCGCTGAGTTCGACCCGACGATTGGTGCGCTCGAACAGGCGCGCGCCGACCTCCTGCTCCAGCACCTGGATCTGCTGGCTCAAGGGCGGTTGGGAGATGCCCAAAACCTGGGCGGCGCGGCCGAAATGCAGCTCTTCGGCCACCGCGATGAAGTAACGCAGGTGACGCAATTCCATGATCGCCTCATTAGGTCGTAAAACATATCAATCAGGTCGAACAATATATTGGAAAGAAACATTAGCCAGCTATATGCTTTTTTCCATTGCCTGACCGGCTGCGCTCCCCGAGGTCTCCCGTGAAAACCGCTGTCGCTCCACTCGCCCACGAACTCTCTCCCACCGCCCTCGATGAGGTCGTCGCGCAACTGAACGAGGCCTACATCGAAAAAGGCACGCCGATGTTCATGCGCACGGTGCTGGCGCTGTTCTCCGGCGGTTTCGCCACCTTCGCCCTGCTCTACTGCGTGCAACCGATGATGCCGCTGCTGTCCCGGGAGTTTTCCATCAACGCGGCGCAGAGCAGCCTGATCCTCTCGGTCGCCACCGGCCTGCTGGCCATCGGTTTGCTGGTCACCGGGCCGATTTCCGACCGCATCGGCCGCAAGCCGGTGATGGTGGCCGCCCTGTTCGCCGCCGCGCTGTGCACCATTGCCAGCGCCCTGATGCCGAGCTGGCACGGCGTGCTGCTGATGCGCGCGCTGGTGGGGCTGTCCCTGAGCGGCCTGGCGGCGGTGGCGATGACTTACCTGAGCGAGGAGATCCACCCGCAGCACATCGGCCTGGCCATGGGCCTGTACATCGGCGGCAACGCCATTGGTGGCATGAGCGGCCGCCTGATCACCGGGGTGCTGATCGACTTCGTCAGCTGGCACACGGCGATGTTGGTGATCGGTGGCCTGGCGCTGATCGCCGCGGCGGTGTTCTGGAAAATCCTCCCCGAATCGCGCAACTTCCGCGCCCGCTCGCTGCACCCGCGCAGCCTGCTGGACGGTTTCACCATGCACTTTCGCGATGCCGGCCTGCCGCTGCTGTTCCTTGAAGCCTTCGTGCTGATGGGCGCGTTCGTCACGCTGTTCAACTACATCGGCTATCGCCTGCTGGCCGAGCCGTATCACATGGATCAGGCCTTCGTCGGCCTGCTGTCGGTGGTGTACCTGTCGGGGATCTACAGCTCGGCGAAAATCGGCGCCCTGGCCGACCGCCTGGGGCGACGCAAAATGCTCTGGGCCATCATTTCGCTGATGCTCGCCGGCCTCGCCCTGACCATGCTCAGCCCGTTGTCGGTGGTGATCATCGGTATGCTGATCTTCACGTTCGGCTTCTTTGGCGCCCATTCGGTCGCCAGCAGCTGGATCGGCCGGCGCGCCCTCAAGGCCAAGGGCCAGGCTTCATCGCTGTACCTGTTCAGCTATTACGCCGGATCGAGCATCGCCGGGACGGCGGGCGGGGTGTTCTGGCACATGGCCGGGTGGAACGGCATCGGCCTGTTCATCAGCGCCCTGCTGGTGGTGGCGCTGCTGGTAGCGTTGAAGCTGGCCAAGCTGCCGCCGCTGGCCACTCAGTAGCCGCTAAACCAACATGCCGGCGACCAACCCCCGCGATCCATATGCGGGGTCCGGTCGCCGGCATGGGCGATATCTGTCGATCGGCTTACTTGACGATTTCTACCAGGTCGACGTCGATCTCGCGCTTCATCAACCCCTTCTCGACCTCGCCGGTCAGCCTGACCTGGGTCTTCTCGTTGAATGCCACCGGCGGCAGGTCTTCGTCGTCGATCTCAACGGTGATGGTGCCGCTGGCATCCTTGAATTCGTACTTGTCGTCGTTGTTCAGCTTCTTGACCACATGGCCCTGCAACACCACCGGCGTATCGTCCGAGGCATCGTTGGCCGCCGCGACGGTGGTGACGGCCTGGGCGCCAGGACCGGTGTAGCCGACAGCCAGGGCGGCGGTGCTGAACAGCGGGGCGAGCAACAGAACGAGGTAACGGGTTTTCATGGCAGTGATCCAATGTGGGTTTCGATAAAGCCAGATTAACCAGCCAGGCTGAATTGAAACTTAATCCGCCGGCCCTTTCCTGAAGGCAAAAAAAGCCCGGCAAATGCCGGGCTCGCTTATCAGGCCGCGATCACTGGTGATACTGCGCCGACAGTTCGTGCACCGCGCGCAGGAAGGCGCCGGCGTGCTCCGGGTCGACTTCCGGGGTGATGCCGTGGCCGAGGTTGAACACATGGCCGCTGCCCTTGCCATAGCTGGCGAGGATGCGCCCGACTTCGGAACGGATCGCTTCCGGCTTGGCGTAGAGCACGGTCGGGTCCATGTTGCCTTGCAGCGCGACCTTGTTGCCGACCCGTTGGCGCGCTTCGCCGAGGTCGCAGGTCCAGTCCAGGCCCAGGGCGTCGGCACCGGCGTCGGCAATGCTTTCCAGCCACAGGCCGCCGTTCTTGGTGAACAGGATCACCGGCACCTTGCGCCCTTCGTGTTCGCGGATCAGGCCGCTGACGATCTTGCGCATATAGGCCAGGGAGAACTCCTGGTAGGCCGCCGCCGACAGGTTGCCGCCCCAGGTGTCGAAGATCTGCACCGCTTGCGCGCCGGCCTTGATCTGGCCGTTGAGGTAGCTGGTGACCGACTGCGCCAGCTTGTCCAGCAGCAGGTGCATGGCTTGCGGGTTGTCGTAGAGCATCGCCTTGATCTTGCGGAAGTCCTTCGACGAGCCGCCCTCGACCATGTAGGTGGCCAGGGTCCAGGGGCTGCCGGAGAAGCCGATCAGCGGCACGCGGCCGTTGAGCTCGCGGCGGATGGTGCTGACCGCGTCCATCACGTAGCCCAGGTCCTTGTGCGGATCCGGGATCGGCAGGGCCTCGATGTCGGCCAGGGTGCTGATGACCTTCTTGAAACGCGGGCCTTCGCCGGTTTCGAAGTACAGGCCCTGGCCCATGGCGTCGGGGATGGTCAGGATGTCGGAGAAAAGGATGGCCGCATCCAGCTGTGGATAACGGTCCAACGGTTGCAGGGTGACTTCGCAGGCGAACTCCGGGTTCATGCACAGGCTCATGAAGTCACCGGCGTTGGCACGGCTGGCGCGGTATTCAGGCAGGTAGCGCCCAGCCTGACGCATCATCCACACCGGGGTGACGTCTACGGGTTGCTTGAGCAGGGCACGAAGGAAACGGTCGTTCTTCAGGGCAGTCATGTCGGCATCCGGAAAAAAAGTGCGGGCATTTTCTCAGAGCGCGACGCAAAAGGCACGGCGAGAGCCGTGCCTTTTATCTATCGGGTCAATTGGTCGCAGGGAGAGCAGCGCCAAGTTTCAAGCTGCAAGCCCCAAGCGCCGTGGCTTTGAGCTTGCAGCTAATAGCTTGAAGCTTGTCGCTGGCGTTGTCAGACGCCCAGGTAGTCGAGGATGCCTTCGGCGGCGTTACGGCCTTCGAAGATCGCCGTCACCACCAGGTCGGAACCGCGCACCATGTCGCCACCGGCGAAGATCTTCGGGTTGCTGGTCTGGTGCTTGTACTGGCCCTGCTCCGGCGCCACGACGCGGCCCTGGCTGTCGGTCTGGATGCTGAACTGCTCGAACCACGGCGCCGGGCTCGGGCGGAAACCGAAGGCGATGACCACGGCGTCGGCCGGAATGACCTCTTCGGAACCCGGGATCGGCTCGGGGCTGCGACGGCCACGGGCGTCCGGCTCGCCGAGACGGGTCTCGACCACCTTCACGCCTTCGACCTTGTCTTCACCGACAATGGCGATCGGCTGGCGGTTGTAGAGGAACTTCACGCCTTCTTCCTTGGCGTTCTTCACCTCTTTGCGCGAGCCCGGCATGTTCGCTTCGTCGCGACGATAGGCACAGGTCACCGCCTTGGCGCCCTGGCGGATCGACGTGCGGTTGCAGTCCATCGCCGTGTCGCCACCACCGAGGACCACGACCTTCTTGCCCTTCATGTCGACGAAATCTTCCGGCGACTTTTCAAAGCCCAGGTTGCGGTTGACGTTGGCGATCAGGAAGTCCAGCGCGTCGTGCACGCCCGGCAGGTCTTCACCGGCAAAGCCGCCCTTCATGTAGGTGTAGGTGCCCATGCCCATGAACACGGCATCGTATTCTTCGAGCAGTTGCTCCATGGTCACGTCCTTGCCCACCTCGGTGTTGAGGCGGAACTCGATGCCCATGCCGCTGAAGACTTCGCGACGATTGCTCAGCACGGTCTTTTCCAGCTTGAACTCGGGGATACCGAAGGTCAGAAGGCCGCCGATTTCCGGGTTCTTGTCGAACACCACCGGGGTCACGCCGCCGCGTACCAGCACGTCGGCACAGCCCAGGCCCGCCGGGCCCGCGCCGATCACCGCGACACGCTTGCCGGTCGGCTTGACCTTGGACATGTCCGGACGCCAGCCCATGGCGAAGGCGGTGTCGGTGATGTACTTCTCCACCGAACCGATGGTCACCGCGCCGAAACCGTCGTTGAGGGTGCAGGCCCCCTCGCACAGACGGTCCTGCGGGCACACCCGGCCGCAGACTTCCGGCAGGGTGTTGGTCTGGTGCGACAGCTCGGCGGCGGCGAGGATGTTGCCCTCGGCCACCAGCTTGAGCCAGTTGGGAATGAAGTTGTGCACCGGGCACTTCCATTCGCAGTACGGGTTACCGCAACCCAGGCAGCGGTGGGCCTGGTCGGCCGACTGCTGGGGTTTGAAGGGTTCGTAGATCTCCACGAACTCTTTCTTGCGTTGACGCAACAGTTTCTTCTTCGGATCCTTGCGCCCGACCTCGATAAACTGGAAGTCATTATTCAGACGTTCAGCCATTATCAAAACCTCTTAACAGCAGCTCGAAGCTACAAGCTTCAAGCTGCAAGACAATCACGTGTGCAGGCATATCGCGCACTGCCGTTAACTTGCGGCTTGAAGCTTGCCGCTTGCAGCTGCGTCGTTATTGCGGATTCGCACGAGTACTGGAAAGCAGAGATTTCAAGCTCGCCGCCTTAGGTTTGACTAGCCAGAAACGACGCAGGTAGTCATCGAGGTTCTCGGCCAGGTTACGGCCCCACTCGCTACCGGTTTCCTCGACGTATTCGTCCAGCACGCGCTGCAGGTGACTGCGATAGGCTTCCATCGCTTCGCCGCTGATCCGCTGGATTTCCACCAGCTCGTGGTTGACCCGGTCAACGAAGGTGTTGTCCTGGTCGAGCACGTAGGCGAAACCGCCGGTCATGCCTGAGCCGAAGTTGTAACCGGTCTTGCCCAGCACGCAGACGAAACCACCGGTCATGTATTCGCAGCAGTGATCGCCAGTGCCTTCCACCACGGTGTGGGCACCGGAGTTGCGCACGGCGAAACGCTCGCCCGCGGTGCCGGCGGCGAACAGCTTGCCGCCGGTGGCGCCGTACAGGCAGGTGTTGCCGATAATCGCGCTGTCCTGAGTCTTGTAGGCGCTGCCTTTCGGCGGAACGATCACCAGTTTGCCGCCGGTCATGCCCTTGCCCACGTAGTCGTTGGCGTCGCCTTCGAGGTAGAGGTTCAGGCCGCCGGCGTTCCACACGCCGAAGCTCTGACCGGCAGTGCCCTTGAAGCGGAAGGTGATCGGCGCCTTGGCCATGCCCTGGTTGCCGTGGACCTTGGCAATTTCACCGGAGATCCGCGCACCGATGGAACGATCGCAGTTGCAGATGTCGAGCGCGAACTCGGCACCGCTGAGGTCGTTGATCGCAGGCTTGGCCATGGCGACCATTTTCTCGGCCAGCAGGCCCTGGTCGAACGGCGGGTTGCGATCGACCTGGCAGAACTGCGGCTTGTCCGCCGGGATATGGTCGCTGCCCAGCAACGGGGTCAGGTCCAGGTGGTGCTGCTTGGCGGTCTGGCCTTCGAGGATTTCCAGCAGATCGGTGCGACCGATCAGCTCTTCCAGCGAGCGCACGCCCAGCTTGGCCAGCCACTCACGGGTTTCCTCGGCGACGTAGGTGAAGAAGTTCACCACCATCTCGACGGTACCGATGTAGTGGTCCTTGCGCAGCTTCTCATTCTGAGTCGCGACACCAGTGGCGCAGTTGTTCAGGTGGCAGATACGCAGGTACTTGCAACCCAGGGCGATCATCGGCGCGGTGCCGAAGCCGAAGCTTTCGGCGCCGAGGATTGCCGCCTTGATCACGTCAAGGCCGGTTTTCAGGCCGCCGTCGGTCTGCACCCGGACCTTGCCGCGCAAGTCGTTGCCGCGCAGGGTCTGGTGGGTTTCCGCCAGGCCCAGTTCCCACGGCGCACCGGCGTACTTGATCGAAGTCAGCGGCGAGGCGCCGGTGCCACCGTCGTAGCCGGAGATGGTGATCAGGTCGGCATAGGCCTTGGCCACGCCAGCGGCGATGGTGCCGACGCCGGCCTCCGCCACCAGTTTCACCGAGACCAGCGCCTGCGGATTGACCTGTTTCAGGTCGAAGATCAGCTGCGACAAGTCTTCGATGGAGTAGATGTCGTGGTGCGGCGGTGGCGAAATCAGGGTCACGCCGGGTACCGCGTAACGCAGCTTGGCGATCAGGCCGTTGACCTTGCCGCCAGGCAGCTGGCCGCCTTCACCGGGCTTGGCACCCTGGGCCACCTTGATCTGCAGCACTTCGGCGTTGACCAGGTATTCCGGGGTCACGCCGAAACGGCCGGTGGCCACCTGCTTGATCTTCGAGCTCTTGATGGTGCCGTAGCGCGCCGGGTCTTCGCCGCCTTCGCCGGAGTTGGAACGCGCGCCCAGGCGGTTCATGGCTTCGGCCAGGGCTTCGTGGGCTTCCGGCGACAACGCGCCCAGGGAAATACCGGCGGAGTCGAAACGCTTGAGGATCGATTCCAGCGGCTCGACTTCGCTGATGTCCATCGGCGTGTCCAGGGTCTTCACCTTGAACAGGTCGCGGATCATCGACACCGGGCGGTTATCCACCAGCGCGGTGTATTCCTTGAACTTGGCGTAGTCGCCCTGCTGCACGGCGGCTTGCAGGGTGTTGACCACGTCCGGGTTGTAGGCGTGGTATTCGCCACCGTGGACGAACTTCAGCAGGCCGCCTTGCTGGATCGGCTTGCGCGGGCTCCAGGCTTCGGCAGCCAGGGCTTTCTGCTCGGCTTCGATGTCGACGAAACGCGCGCCCTTGATGCGGCTCGGCACGCCACGGAAGCTCAGCTCGCAGACTTCCTCGGACAGGCCGATGGCCTCGAACAGCTGCGCGCCGCGGTAGGACGCGATGGTCGAGATACCCATCTTCGACAGGATCTTCAGCAGGCCCTTGGTGATGCCCTTGCGGTAGTTCTTGAACACCTCGTAGAGGTCGCCCAGCACTTCACCGGTACGGATCAGGTCGCCCAGCACTTCGTAGGCCAGGAACGGATAGACCGCCGAGGCACCGAAACCGATCAGCACCGCGAAGTGATGCGGATCGCGCGCGGTGGCGGTTTCCACCAGGATGTTGGAGTCGCAGCGCAGGCCCTTCTCGGTCAGGCGGTGGTGCACCGCGCCGGTGGCCAGGGATGCGTGGATCGGCAACTTGCCCGGGGCGATATGGCGGTCGCTGAGCACGATCTGGGTGCGACCGGCGCGCACGGCTTCTTCGGCCTGGTCGGCCACGTTGCGGATCGCTGCTTCCAGGCCGAAGCTTTCCTCGTAGTTCAGGTCGATGACCTGACGCTCGAAGCCCGGACGGTCGAGGTTCATCAGCGAGCGCCACTTGGCGGGCGAGATCACCGGCGAGCTGAGGATCACGCGGGAAGCGTGCTCAGGCGATTCCTGGAAGATGTTGCGCTCGGCACCGAGGCAGATCTCCAGCGACATGACGATGGCTTCGCGCAGCGGGTCGATCGGCGGGTTGGTGACCTGGGCGAACTGCTGGCGGAAGTAGTCGTACGGCGTGCGCACACGCTGGGACAGCACGGCCATCGGCGTGTCGTCGCCCATGGAGCCGACCGCCTCGTAGCCTTGCTCGCCCAGAGGACGCAGCACCTGATCACGCTCCTCGAAGGTGACCTGGTACATCTTCATGTACTGCTTGAGCTGGTCGACGTCGTAGAACGCCGAACCGTGGTCATTGTCTTCCATGGTCGCCTGGATGCGCAGGGCATTCTTGCGCAGCCATTGCTTGTACGGATGACGGGACTTCAGGCGGTTGTCGATGGCGTCGGTGTCGAGGATCTGCCCGGTTTCGGTGTCCACGGCGAAGATCTGGCCCGGGCCGACCCGGCCCTTGGCGATCACGTCTTCGGGCTGGTAGTTCCAGACACCGATTTCCGAAGCCAGGGTGATGAAACCGTTCTTGGTGGTGACCCAGCGCGCCGGGCGCAGGCCGTTACGGTCGAGCAGGCAGACGGCGTAGCGGCCGTCGGTCATGACCACGCCCGCGGGGCCGTCCCACGGTTCCATGTGCATGGAGTTGTATTCGTAGAACGCGCGCAGGTCGGCGTCCATGGTCTCGACGTTCTGCCACGCTGGCGGAATGATCATCCGCACGCCACGGAACAGGTCGATGCCACCGGTGACCATCAGCTCCAGCATGTTGTCCATGCTCGAGGAGTCGGAACCCACGCGGTTGACCAGCGGGCCGAGCTCTTCCAGATCCATCAGGTCATTGGTGAACTTGGTGCGCCGGGCCTGGGCCCAGTTGCGGTTGCCGGTGATGGTGTTGATCTCGCCGTTGTGGGCGAGGAAGCGGAACGGCTGCGCCAGCGGCCATTTCGGCAGGGTGTTGGTGGAGAAGCGCTGGTGGAACACGCAGATCGCGGTCTGCAGGCGCGGGTCACCCAGGTCCGGATAGAAGGCGGCCAGGTCGGCCGGCATCATCAGGCCTTTATAGATGATGGTCTTGTGGGAAAAGCTGCAGATGTAGTGGTCGGTATCGGCGGCGTTGGCCACCGACGAGCGACGACGGGCGCTGAACAGCTTGACCGCCATGTCCTGGTCGCTCAGACCTTCACCGCCGATGTAGATCTGTTCGATCTGCGGCAGGCGCTCCAGGGCCAGGCGGCCGAGAACGCTGGTATCGATCGGCACTTTGCGCCAGCCGATCAGTTGCAGGCCTTCGGCCAGGATCTCGCGGTTCATGTTCTCGCGAGCGGCTTCGGCCTTGGCCGGATCCTGGTTGAAGAAGACCATGCCCACGGCATATTGCTTGGGCAATTCGACACTGAAGGTTTCCTGGGCAATGGCTCGCAGGAACGCGTCAGGCTTCTGAATCAGCAGACCGCAACCGTCGCCGGTCTTGCCGTCCGCGTTGATCCCACCGCGGTGGGTCATGCAGGTCAGGGCCTCGATGGCCGTTTGCAAAAGGGTATGACTGGGTTCGCCCTGCATATGGGCTATCAGGCCGAAACCGCAGTTATCCTTGAATTCATCTGGTTGGTACAGACCTGCTTTCATAGACACTTTCTCACCAGGCTGCCTCTTATCGAGACAAATTTCTTTTCAATTCAACCAGTTACCATCCACGCCGAACGTACGCCGGCTTTGCGGGGGCAAAAGGGAGGTCATTGTACACACCGACACAGACGCTCACAAATTTGGCGACGAAATGTCGCAAATCTATGTCGCATTTATGAAAGGTTTAAAGCGATATGCTGTGCTAGTCAAAACTTTTTTAGTTCGGACCGCGACGACTCAAAAGCTACTGTGACGCAGACACCACAAGGCACGCGGCCTTGAAGGCAGCATGCGCATGCGGATTTTTTTGAGGTGCTGGGAGAGGCGGCCTGGGTAAGACCGCCGAATCTTCAGCGAGTTGCTGCCAGTTCCTGTTGGACGCTGGCGACAGTGCGAGGCCAAGGTTTACCAGCCTGAACCTTCGCTGGCAAGGCCTTGATAGCGGTAACGGCTGCATCACGGCTGCTGAAGCTGCCGTAAGTGATCACATACAGCGGTTTGCCGTTGAGGACTTTCTTGAAATAACGGTACTGGGCGCCCTGTTCCTTGACGAAGTTCTGCGCGGTGGCTTCGGAACTGGTGCCAAGGATCTGCACGACGTAGTTGCCTGGCGCCTGGCCGGCGTACCAGCTACCGCCGGTAGCGGCCTTGGCCACGGTGACAGGCTTCTCGGCTGGCTTGGCGGCCGGTGCGGCCGGTTTGCTGACTGGAGCAGGAGCAGGCTTGACCACCGGAGCCGGCTTGGCGGCGGCGACCTGGGTCGGCGCCGGGGTCGGACGAACTTCAGGCGTCGGCGCCGGACCGGCCGGCACGCCGGCTGGCGGTGCAATGGTGGTCACGGTCGGCGGCGTGGCGCTGGAGCCTTCCACCGGCACGCCATCGTCACCCTCGGTGATCCCGCCTGCGGCTTCGGCCAGAGGACCGCGCATCACCGGTTGCGACTGGCCGACCAATGGCAGCGGCATGGGCTGGGAAGAGCCGTTGAACTCGACAGCCGGGCTGCCATTGCTGTTCGGTTGCGGTGTCTGGCCCAGCGGCAGCTGCGCCTGTTCGTTGGCTGGCGCACCAGCAGTGCTTGGTGCCTTGCTGCGACCCGGCATCAGCCAGGCAGCGGCAACGGCTACCACTACGACTGCGGATATCGCCAATACGTGTTTCTTCGGCATATTGAACCCCATACTTGGACGCTTGACCGCTGAGCGGCTGGCAATCATGGCTTCGATCATTGCATCCCGGGCGACCTGGTTGATGTTGCCAGGCCAGCCATCGGAGCCTTCGTGAATATCACTGATCTGATCCGCGGAGAAAAGTTCGATACCGCGCCCTGCGCCTTCGAGACGCTGCGCCAGGTATTCACGGGTTTCTTCTTCGGTGTAGGGCTGCAGTTCGATGACATGGAAGCGCTCTTCTTCCGCGCTCAGCAGCTCCAGGCCGGCAATCAGCGACGACTCGCCGAACAGGAACACATGCGGACGACCTTCCGGCGCACCGGCGGCGAGCGCCAGCAGCGCCTCGAGCGCCGATTCGTCGAGCTGCTCGGCGTCATCCACCAGCAGATAGACTTCCTGGCCGGTCAGCGCCAGCTGCACCACTTGCGCCAGGATCGGGCCAATCTCGGCCTGCTCGACGTTCAGCGCCTGGGCCACCTGGCGCAGCACGCCTGCCGCGTCGCCGGCACCACGGGCGGAAACCACCACGCTCTGTACCGATTGCTTGTTGGTGCTGGCGACCAGCGCCTGACGCAGCAGCGTCTTGCCGCTGCCCTGCGGGCCGGTCACCACCAGCAGCAGTTGGCTGTAGCGCGCCAGATGGTGCAACTGCCCCAGCACCGGCTTGCGCTGGGCGGGGAAAAACTTGAAGCCAGGCACCCGTGGAGCAAAAGGGTCATGGCTCAACTGATAGTGGCCGAGGAAAGCCTCGTCGGCATGCAAACTAGTCATGGGGATCTTATTAACCTTTAAGCTGAGCCAGGGCGCGGTAATCCGCTCCCAGCGTGGCCTGTAAAACCTCTTTCGGATAATCGTCGGTCACTACGGCTTCGCCCATGCGGCGCAACAGCACCAGACGCAAACGACCATCGATCACTTTCTTGTCAATTGCCATGTGTTCGAGAAAATCCGCTTCGGTCATTTCCTCCGGCGGAATGACCGGCAAGCCCGCGCGCTGGAACAGGCGAATACCGCGGTCACGCTCCTCGGCGGTGATCCAGCCGAGGCGTGCGGACATCTCCAGCGCCATTACGGTGCCAGCAGCGACCGCTTCACCATGCAGCCAGACACCATAGCCCATGTGGGTTTCGATGGCGTGGCCGAAGGTATGCCCCAGGTTCAGCGTGGCGCGCACGCCGGACTCACGCTCGTCGGCACCGACCACGGCCGCCTTGGCCGCGCAGGAGCGTTCGATGGCATAGGTCAGCGCCTGCTGGTCCAGGGCTCGCAAGCGGTCGACGTTGTCTTCGAGCCAGGTCAGGAAGGGCTCGTCGCAGATCAGACCGTACTTGATGACTTCCGCCAGGCCAGCCGACAGCTCGCGGGCCGGCAGGGTATTGAGCGAGGCGGTATCGATCAGCACCACGTTCGGCTGATAGAAGGCGCCGACCATGTTCTTGCCCAGCGGATGGTTGATACCGGTCTTGCCGCCCACCGACGAATCGACCTGGGACAGCAAGGTGGTAGGAATCTGGATGAAATCGACGCCGCGCTGGTAGCAGGCAGCGGCAAAGCCGGCCATGTCGCCGATCACCCCGCCGCCGAGGGCGATGATCGTGGTGCGGCGGTCGTGCCGTGCGGTCAGCAGGCCATCGAAAATAAGCTGCAGGGTTTCCCAGTTCTTGAATGCTTCGCCGTCGGGCAGAACCACCGAGATCACCGAGAACTGCGCAAGGCTGCGTTTCAGACGCTCAAGGTACAGCGGCGCTACGGTTTCATTGGAAACGATCGCCACTTGCCGCCCGGCGATGTGCGGAGCCAGCAACTCGGGCCGGTCCAACAAACCTTCGCCAATATGAATCGGGTAGCTGCGCTCGCCTAGATCGACCTTAAGTGTCTGCATGTGTCCCCACAGTGAAATGGAAGCTGGTGTCCTGCCTTACATTAACGACGGGCATCACCTGGTTTTCTGACGCCGCGCAATAGCCATGCGCCACAACCGCAAGCGATCACGGCAAGGCGCCGAGGATAGCGCATTTCACGCTGCGCATTAACGGGGAGGCAGTTGCTGCAGGCGGTCCAGTATGTCCAGCACCACCATGCGCGGTGGCCGCTCATCGGTTTCAACCACCAGGTCGGCGATTTCCCGATAAAGCGGATCGCGAATCGCCAACAGGTCCCGCAGGGTCTTCGCCGGATCGGCCGTGCGCAGCAGCGGTCGATTGCGATCCCGGGCGGTACGACCGACCTGCTGCTCCACCGAGGCATGCAGATAGACCACACGCCCCCCGGCATGCAGCGCCAGGCGATTGGCTTCACGCATCACCGCGCCGCCGCCGGTCGCCAGGACCACGCCATCGGCGGAGCACAGCTCGGCGATCATGGCCTGTTCCCGATCACGAAAGCCCGGTTCGCCTTCCTTATCGAAGATCCACGGGATATTGGCGCCCGTGCGCAACTCAATTTCCTTATCGGAATCTTTGAATGGCAGGCGCAGCTCTTTGGCCAGCAAGCGACCAATGGTGCTTTTGCCAGCCCCCATTGGCCCAACAAGAATCAAATTTCGCACAGAATCAACGACTCACAGCAATCGCCTGGTTGTTCATGATACGCGGAGTGAGAAATACCAGCAGCTCGGATTTTTTCTCCGACACCACGTCACGCCTGAAAAGGCGGCCAAGATACGGCACATCGCCTAGAAATGGCACCTTATCTACAACCTTGCTTTGCGTATTGGAGAAAACCCCACCGATAACGATGGTTTCTCCGTCGTTGATCAGGACCTTGGCGTTGACCTCGTTCTTCTTGATCGGCGGCACGTCCTGGACCTTGTTCAGGTAGTCCGGCTCGTCCTTGGTGACCTTGACCTCCATGATGATGCGGTTATCCGGGGTGATCTGCGGCGTCACCTCCAGGGACAGCGAAGCCTCCTTGAACGACACCGAAGTCGCCCCGCTGGAGGCGGCTTCCTGATAGGGGATTTCCGTACCCTTGAGGATCTTCGCCGTCTCCTTGTCGGAGGTGACCACCTTGGGCTGGGAGACGATTTCACCGTTACCGGTCTTTTCCATGGCTGTCAGCTCAAGGTCCAGCAACACGTTGTCGGTGATGAAGGCGATACCCAGGCCGGAGGTATTGGCGGTGGTGCCCAGGTCGACGAACGGTGAGTTGCTGCTGGTACTGCCTGGCGTGCCTATGGTGGAAGAGGCGTTGGTGCCGTTGCTGACCCCCGAGGCATTCCAGTTGCCCTGGTTCTGGATCGAGCCACCCCAGCGCACGCCCAGGCTTTTGTCGTAGTCGACGTTGGCCTCGACGATCCGCGCCTCGATCATCACCTGGCGCACCGGGATATCCAGCTGGCTGACAATCCGCCGCAGCTCGTCCAGACGCTCCCGGGTCTGGTAGGCAATGATGTTGTTGGTCCGCTCATCGACCGTGATCGAACCACGCTCGTCAGACTTGTCCTCAGCGCGGGTGACCGACTGGAACAGCTTGGCGATCTCCGCCGCCTTGGCATAGTTGACCTGCAGCAGTTCACGCCGCAGCGGCTCGAGATCGGCGATCTGCTTCTGCGACTCCAGCTCCTGGCGTTCGCGGGCCGCGATTTCATCGGCTGGCGCCACCAGCAACACATTGCCCACCTTGCGCTTGTCCAGCCCCTTGGTCTTGAGCACCAGATCGAGAGCCTGGTCCCACGGCACATTTTGCAGGCGCAAGGTAATGCCGCCCTGCACCGTATCGCTGGCCACCAGATTGAGGTTGGTGAAGTCGGCGATCAGTTGCAGCACCGAGCGGACCTCGATGTCCTGGAAGTTCAGCGAGAGCTTTTCGCCGTTATAGGCCGAGCGCTCGGTGTTGCGTTTCTGCAGATCGCCCGAAGTCATCGGCCTGACACTTACCGTGAGTTTGTTGTCCGTCTGGTAGGTCGAGTAATCGAAGGTGCCGCCGGGCTCGATGGTGACGATGGCCTTGCCGGACTCCGCCCGGGCGCTGACGAATTGCACGGGAGTGGCGAAGTCCTTGACGTCCAGCCTGACCCGCAGGGGTTCTGGCAGACGGGCCTTGGCGAAGGTAAGGACGAGCTTGCCGTCGCGCTCCTGGATATCCGGGCTCATTCCCGAGTCGGAGAGGTCGATCAGTACATTGCCTTCACCCTGCTCGCCGCGCTGGAAATCCACGCTGCGAATCGACCGCCCCGCCAAAGCCGTGGCCTTGGCCCGCCCGGACGCGACAGCCGGCTGCCCCGGTGCACTCTGCACCACCGTCGCCCCCTGGCCGATCACCACAAACAGCTGATTGCCGGCGACTCGAGTGCTGTAGGGCGCCAGCGCGACCAGATTGACCACCACCCGGGTACGCGGCCCCGATTCGACCACCGTCACGCTGCGCGCATTGCCATTGCCCAGATCGCGGCTCTTGTTCGCCAGTTGGCTGACGACACCCGGCAGATCGAGGGCGATCCGCGCCGGCTGGTCGGTGGTATAACCCCGCGGCTCGGGCACCGGCCCATCGAAGGTGAGTTTCAACTCCAGGCGATCCCCCGGCAGCGCCGCGACATCCAGGGCCTTGAGGCTGGCCGCCATGGCCATCGGTGAAAGCAGCGCCATCCATAGCGCAATACCGAAGGCTGAAAAGATCCTGTTCATGATGCGAGTTCCACTATGAGTGTTCTTTTAATGGAATGGTCCGTGGTCGCTCCAGCCACGCTCCCGCTCCATCGGGAACAATCTCGACCACGTCGACCTGTGAATCGCTGATCGCGACAATCCGCCCATCGTTACGCCCCAGGTAGTCGCCGACCTTCAGCCGATGCACACCACCGGCACCGCGCAACAGCGCAAAGACACCAGAGGCATTGGAAAGGGTGCCCACCATCTCGAACTGCTCGATGCTGAAGCCCTCGAGATACTGCTTGCTGCGGCTCGGATCCGGCCTGACCGCGGGCGAGCCTGCCCGGCGTGCCGCCAGGTCCACCCGAACCGCAGGCTGAAACGGGCTGCGCAAGGGTGCGGCGTTGTAGGTGAACGTTGGGTAAGACCCGAATGCCGGCATTGGTTCAATCTCACCGGGCGGCCGTAGCCGCGCCTCGTTCATGTAGGCATCCAGATCGCTGAAGTCGTCATTGCCGCCACAACCGGCCAGCCCGACAAATGCCAGCACGAGCAACAAGCCGCGAACGCGCTTCATGGACGGGGCACCTTGTAGCGGTAAGTCCTGGCCAGAATGTTCATGCGCAGCTTCGAGCCGACTTCCGGCGTGACCGGTTTGATCTCGAAATCATGCAGGGTGACGATTCGCGGCAAGCCGGCCACGCCGCTGACGAAAGTTGCCAGTTCGTGGTACCCACCGGTGACCGTGATCTGGATCGGCAATTCGACGTAGAATGGCTGGACCACCTCAGGCAACAGCTTGATCTCTTCGAACTCCAGCCCGCTGCCAAGCCCGGTGCGACTGATATCTTCCAACAGCCCCGGCACTTCGGTATCACTGGGAAGCTGGCGCAGCATGAGGTCAAAGGCGGTTTCCATGGCCTTCATCTGTTCGGTGTAAGGCCCCAGGTTGGCCACCAGGCGCGCCTTGCTGGCGAACTGCTGTTTCAGCACGGCCTCGTCCGCCCGGCGCTGGTCGAGTTGCAGCAACAGATCCTTGAGGTACAGGTTGTAACCAAGGGCCAGCACCAGCAGCATGACCAGCGCCGAGACCACGCCTTTGACCAGCGCGGGCCAGCCCCCCATGTTGCTCATGTCCAGCTCGCCGAGATCGATCCGGCGCATCTGCGCCCACCCGCCGGAAAGGCTCATTGCCCACCCTCGCCCATGGCGGGCCGGGTCTGATGGACGGTCAGCTGAAACACATTGGCCTGGTCGGCGTTGTCCGCCCCGGCGGCCTTGACCTCCGTCAGGCTCGGCGCGTCGAACCAGTCGGAGGCGTCCAGATTGCGCATCAGGTCCGAAACACGATGGTTCGATTCGGCCGCCCCGGTGATGGAGAGGGTCTGCCCGCTCATCCTGACATCGGTGAAATACACCCCGTCCGGCAGGGTGCGGGCCAACTGGTCGAATACCCGCGCGCTGGTGGAGCGATTGCCTTGCAGGTCCTGGATGATCTTCATCCGTTCCACCAACTGCTCGCGATGCAGCTTCAGCTCGCCGATCTTGGCGATCCGCTGATCGAGCAAGGTTATTTGAGCGCCTACATGATTGTTGCGCGCCAGCTGCCTGTCGATCGCCCGGTCGATGATCCTGTCGCCCGCGAACAGCGCACCCAGGGCCACCGCCGCAGCCGCTGCCAGGCCCAGGAGAAAGTGGCGACGCCGTTGTTCACGCCGCGCCTCGCGCCAGGGAAGAAGATTGATCCGCGCCATCAGTCGAAACTCCGCAAGGCCAGCCCACAGGCGATCATCAAGGATGGAGCCTCGCTGGCCAGGGCCGCGGCGTCGACCTTGCCGCCGATGCTCATGCCAGCGAAGGGGTTGGCGATCAGCACAGGCAAGCCCAGGCGCTGCTCGATCAACGGCGCAAGTCCCGGAACCGAGGCGCTGCCGCCCGCCAACAGGATAGAGTCGACCTGGCGCTGCGGGCCGGAGGCCTGAAAAAACTGCAACGAGCGCGAAACCTGCTGCACCACCGCCTCCTGAAAGGGTTGCAGCACCTCACTGGCGTAATCGTCCGGCAGGCCGCCCTGCTTTTTCGCCAGGCTGGCCTCTTCTTTCGACAGCCCGTAACGACGCTGGATGTGCTCGGTCAGTTGGTGCCCACCAAACAACTGCTCGCGGGAATAGATGATCTGCCCTTCATGCACAACGCTCAGGGCGGTCAGGGTGGCTCCGATATCGACCAGCGCCACAGTCCGGGCAACCGACGCCCCGGCCGCCAGGGCGAACGAGCGCTCCAGCGCGCAGACCTCCAGGTCCACCACCCGCGCCGTCAGCCCGGCGAGCTCCAGCGCCGCCTCGCGAACTTCGATGTGTTCCTTGCGACAAGCCGCCAACAGCACATCGACGCGTTCGGGATTGCGCGCCGAATAGCCGAGGACGTCGAAATCGATGGCGGCCTCATCCAGCGGATAGGGGATGTACTGGTCGGCGTCGACCTTGAGCTGGCTCTCCCGATCGTCATCGCAAAGCCCGGCCTCCATCTCGATAACCTTGCTGATCACCGCCGAGCCGGCCATCGCCAGCGCTGCGTGCTTCGCTCCCGGCCGGGCCCTGGCCAGCAGGCGAGACAAGGCATGCCCCACCCCTTCGGGCTCGACGATGTTTTTTTCGACCACGGCGTTGGCCGGCAACGGTTCCACCCCATAGGCCTCGACCCGAAAACGGCCGCCGACCCGGCTCAACTCAAGAAGCTTGACCGAGGTGGAGCTGATATCGATCCCCAGAAGGGAACTCGCCTTTTTACTGAAGAGTCCTAGCACTACCAATTCCCTATGACTATCCGTGACTTACGGACTCTGGAATGTCCATTGCGTTCAATCACCCCGTCTTGACAGACGGGCAAATGACGCCCTCTACGGAAAAATGCTTATAATGCCCAGCGATTTTTCCGCGATTTATCTGCTGCGTGAGCCGATTCCTGACTGTGAATACCTGACGCCTAATTCATTCCTTTCTCTGGAAATCCAAAAGCCTTGATTCGTCTGCTGAAGTTTTTCGGGTGGTCCATCGTCGCTGTGTTCTGCGGGCTGCTCCTCGCTCTCTCCGGCGCGTTTCTCTATCTTAGTCCTGGGTTACCGTCGGTAGAGGCGCTCAGAAGTATCCAGTTGCAGATTCCCCTGCGGGTGTACAGCAGCGACGGCAAGTTGATCGCAGAATTCGGTGAAATGCGCCGCACTCCGATCCGTTTCGCCGACATTCCCCCCAACTTCATTAATGCGTTACTAAGTGCTGAAGACGACAATTTCGCCAACCACTACGGCGTCGATCCCAGCAGCCTGATGCGCGCCGCGACCCAACTGATCAAGAGCGGGCACATCCAGTCCGGCGGCAGCACCATCACCATGCAGGTGGCGAAGAACTTCTTCCTGAGCAGCGAACGCAGCTTCTCGCGCAAGACCACCGAGATCCTCCTGGCCCTGCAAATCGAGCGCCAACTGACCAAGGACGAGATCCTCGAGCTGTACGTCAACAAGATCTACCTGGGTAACCGCGCCTACGGCATCGAAGCCGCCGCGCAGGTGTACTACGGCAAGTCGATTCGCGATGTCAGCCTGGCGCAGATGGCCATGATCGCCGGCCTGCCCAAGGCACCGTCGCGCTTCAACCCGCTGGCCAACCCGGCGCGCAGCAAGGAGCGCCGCGACTGGATCCTGGGGCGCATGTACAAGCTCGGCAAGATCAGCGAGGCCGATTACCAGGCCGCCGTGGCCGAGCCGCTGAACGCCAGCTACCACGTACCGACGCCGGAAGTGAACGCACCGTACGTCGCCGAGATGGCCCGCGCCGAGATGGTCGGTCGTTATGGCAGCGACGCCTACACCGAAGGTTTCCGCGTCACCACCACGGTACCGAGCGACCTGCAGGAACTGGCCAACACCGCCGTCCATGAAGGCCTGATCACCTACGACCAGCGCCATGGCTATCGCGGCCCCGAATCGCGCCTGCCCGGCAAGACCCACGCCGCCTGGGCCCAGGAACTGACCAAGCAACGCAGCATCAGCGGCCTGGAGCCGGCGATCGTCACCCAGGTCGACAAGAACGGCCTGCAGGTACTGACCCGCACCGGCGAAGAGCACGTGGGCTGGGACAGCATGAAATGGGCGCGTCCGTTCCTGAACACCAACAGCATGGGCCCAGCGCCCAAGCAGCCGAGCGATGTCGCCCAGGTCGGCGACCTGATTCGCGTGCAGCGCCAGGCGGACAACTCGCTCAAGTTCCGCCAGATCCCGGTCGTTCAGGGCGCGCTGGTGTCCCTCGACCCGCAAAACGGCGCCATTCGCTCGCTGGTGGGCGGTTTCGCCTTCGAGCAGAGCAACTACAACCGGGCACTGCAGGCCAAGCGCCAACCCGGTTCCAGCTTCAAGCCGTTCGTCTATAGCGCCGCGCTGGACAATGGCTACACCGCCGCCAGCCTGGTGAACGATGCACCGATCGTCTTTGTCGACGAGTACCTGGACAAGGTCTGGCGCCCGAAAAACGACACCAACACCTTCCTCGGCCCGATCCGCATGCGCGAGGCGCTGTACAAGTCGCGTAACCTGGTTTCGATCCGCCTCCTGCAAAGCCTGGGCGTGGACCGCACCATCGACTACATCAGCAAGTTCGGCTTCAACAAACAGGACCTGCCGCGCAACCTGTCGCTGGCCCTGGGCACCGCGACCCTGACCCCGATGGAAATCGCCACCGGCTGGAGCGTGTTCGCCAACGGCGGCTACAAGGTCACGCCGTACATCATCGACAAGATCGAAAGCCGTAATGGCGAAACCCTGTTCACCGCCAACCCGCCGAGCGTACCGACTGGCGACACGGCCAGCAGCGGGATCGCGGCACCGACAGAACAGAGCTTCACGGTGAACAACGTCCCGGGCGAAACCCCGAGCCAGGCTCCTGTACAGGCGCCGGCGGTGGCCGAACGCATCATCGACGGGCGTACCACCTACATCCTCAACAGCATGCTGGAAGACGTGATCAAGCTCGGCACCGGGCGACGCGCCCTGGCCCTGGGCCGCACCGACCTGGCCGGCAAGACCGGGACCACCAACGAATCCAAGGACGCCTGGTTCTCCGGCTACAACGCCGACTACGTGACCACGGTCTGGACCGGTTTCGACCAGCCGGAAAGCCTGGGCCGCCGCGAATACGGCGGCACCGTGGCCCTGCCGATCTGGATGAACTACATGGGCGCCGCCCTCAAGGACAAGCCGGCCCATACCCAGTCCGAGCCGGAAGGCATTCTCAGCCTGCGGGTCGATCCGGTCAGCGGCCGCGCCGCGACACCGGGCACGCCGAACGCCTACTTCGAACTGTTCAAGAGCGAAGACACACCGCCTTCGGTCAACGAACTGGGCAATGGCTACGCCCCTGGCAGCCCGCTGCCGGCGGACGAGTCGGCGCCGATCGACCTGTTCTAAAGAGCAGCTACAAGCTGCGAGCTTCAAGCGGCAAGGAGGAGCGACACTGCCTCCTCTTGCAGCTTGAGGCTTGAAACTTCCCCATAAAAAAACCCGGCTCGAAGGCCGGGTTTTTTATGGACTGCTATTAACCGTTGAACACGTCATCCACGCTTTTCAGCGGGTAGTTCTTCGGATACGGCAGGGTCGCCACGCCGGTCTCGATCGCGGCCTTGGCCACGGCGTCGGAGATCACGGTGATCAGGCGGGCATCCATTGGCTTCGGAATGATGTACTCACGACCGAATTCCAGCTTGATGCCGCCGTAGGCGTCGCACACTTCCTGAGGCACCGGCAGCTTGGCCAGTTCGCGCAGGGCGTTGGCCGCGGCCACTTTCATTTCTTCGTTGATGCGCTTGGCGCGAACGTCCAGGGCACCGCGGAAGATGAACGGGAAGCCCAGCACGTTGTTGACCTGGTTCGGGTAGTCCGAACGACCAGTGGCCATGATCACGTCGCTGCGGGTGGCGTGCGCCAGCTCCGGGGCGATTTCCGGATCAGGGTTCGAGCAGGCGAACACGATCGGGTTGGCAGCCATGGAGCTCAGGCCTTCGGCGCTCAGCAGGTTCGGGCCGGACAGGCCAACGAACACGTCGGCACCTTTCAGGGCGTCAGCCAGGGTGCGCTTGTCGGTCGTGTGGGCGAAGACCGCCTTGTACTGGTTCAGGTCGTCGCGCTCGGAGTGGATCACGCCGGTACGGTCGACCATGAAGATGTTTTCGATCTGGGCGCCCATGCTCACCAGCAGCTTCATGCAGGAGATGGCGGCGGCACCGGCGCCCAGGCAGACGATCTTCGCGTCCGGCAGGGTTTTGCCAGCGATTTCCAGGGCGTTGATCATGCCGGCCGCGGTCACGATAGCGGTGCCGTGCTGGTCATCGTGGAATACCGGAATGTCGCACTGCTCGATCAGGGCGCGCTCGATCTCGAAGCACTCTGGCGCCTTGATGTCTTCCAGGTTGATGCCACCGAAGGTGATGGAGATGCGCTTGACGGTGTCGATGAAGGCTTGCGGGCTTTCGGAGTCGACTTCGATGTCGAATACGTCGATGCCGGCGAAGCGCTTGAACAGCACGCCCTTGCCTTCCATCACCGGCTTGGAAGCCAGTGGGCCGAGGTTACCCAGGCCGAGAATCGCGGTGCCATCGGAAATGACTGCAACCAGGTTGCCCTTGCCGGTGTATTTGTAGGCCAGTTCAGGGTCGCGGGCGATTTCGCGTACTGGTTCGGCTACGCCGGGGCTGTAGGCCAGCGACAGGTCGCGGGCGGTAGCGGTGGCCTTGGTGAGCTCGACACTCAGTTTCCCTGGACGGGGGTTGGCGTGATATTCGAGAGCGGCAGTTTTCAGATCAGACATGTGGGCATTCCGCTTTTTACTGTTGGACAGACGGACCGCCGAGGATACGCGTGTCGCAAAGTCCCTACAAGACTGGTCAGTCACCCCTGTCAAGGCCCGCAGGCTACGACTTTGGGCCAAGAGCCACGGAACACAAGGGATAGACTGTTCACAATCGAAATAAAAAATGTCTACAATTTTTTATTTATTGAACCAGCTGGAACATTCCGGGATGGGTCAGCGGTAACATCCAGCGCGCCTGACCCGATTTCAAGCCACCCTTGCGCGAACGGTCAAGCACCCAGCCGCGCGCCTCGATCCGCTGTCCCGGCAGGCGATCCAACTGCGCGACATCGAATTGGCCAAGCAGATTGGGTGCAATGCGCAATACAACCGAATCCTGCAATTCGATCCAGATGCCGCCCCGATTGCGTTGCACCTTGCTCACCCGGCCACTGAGCAGCGCAAAACCGGGGGCCTTTATCTGATCCGCTTTCAGTACAGACGACTGCCGCCACAGCCCCAGCCGGGACTGGCGAGCACTGCGCTCGGCGGCTTGCTGGCAGCCGAACAAATCGACGTTCGGCGCTACCGCCACCTGGTATCCCAGGCCTTCGGCAAGCAATTGCGCTTCAAGGTTGGCGCCATCGGCGCCATAGACATGGGCCAGGGTCCGCCCATAGTGATCTTTGCTTTCCCGACCGGGAAGCAGGCCGACCCGGCCGTTGCTGGCCTTCACCAACGCCTGCAGGCGCTGGCGGGCGGCAACCGCGAAGGGCTCGTCGGTGCGGCCTTTTTTGCCCAGCTCCGGCGCATTGAGGCCGATCATGCGCACGCTGCGCCCATCGGTGAGGCGCAAGGTGTCGCCATCGACCACCCGCTGGACCTGCACGGAGGCCAACCCAACCGGCGCCGGGCAGAACGCCTGGGCGCTGGAGAGCCAAATCGCGGACATAAAAAAGGCGCCCGCAAGGGACGCCTTTTTCATCAGCGAGGAAAAGCTGAAACAGCTTTCCAGACCGATCAGCCTTAGGCCTTTTTCGCGCCGAAAGCGCCGAAACGGTCGGCGAACTTCTGAACGC
Organism: Pseudomonas sp. GW531-T4; assembly: GCF_017349615.1. Lineage (NCBI taxonomy): Bacteria > Pseudomonadati > Pseudomonadota > Gammaproteobacteria > Pseudomonadales > Pseudomonadaceae > Pseudomonas > Pseudomonas sp. GW531-T4. Next base: position 5,193 of record NZ_JACMZT010000034.1, on the reverse strand, counting down.
GGCCGCCGGTATCCAGAGTCTTCTGCTTACCGGTGTAGAACGGGTGGCACTCGTTGCAAACGTCGATCGCCAGCGGCTTAGCGTAGGTCGAACGAGTTTCGAACTTGTTGCCGCAGCTGCAGGTCACGGCAACTGCTGGGTATTCTGGATGGATATCGGCTTTCATGGTGTCTTCCTCAGGCTAGCGTGCCGCCACCCAACACTATTGTTGAATACCGCACGTAATTAGGCCGCGGATTCTACCAGACCTTTGCGATCACGCAAGCTGTCCCTCGCACCGACCGTCTGCTAGGCTCCGGGCCTTCTTCACCGCCCGTTCACTGAGATTTCCCCGCGTGCCCGACGCCATTTTGCGCCTCGCCCTGCCTTCGCCCCTGCGCCGCCTGTTCGATTACCGGGCCCCTGCCGGCGTACTGCGTACCCAGTTGCATCCCGGCATGCGCCTGCGAGTGCCGTTCGGTCGCCGGGAGATGATCGGCATCCTGGTCGAGGTCACGGACAGTAGCGAAGTCCCCGCCGAGAAACTCAAGCCGGCCTTGGCCCTGCTGGACGCCACCCCACCGCTGCCGCCCGCGCTGTTCAAGCTGTGCCTGTGGACCGCGCAGTATTACCAGCACAGCCTCGGCGACACCCTGAGCTGGGCGCTGCCGGTCCTGCTGCGCCAGGGCGAGCCGGCCGAGGCCCGGCAGGAACGCTTCTGGTCGGTCAGCCCCGGCGCCAGCCTCGACGACCCACGCATCGCCCGCGCCCCGCGCCAGCGCGAAGCCCTGGCAACGCTGGCCCAGCACCCGCACGGCGTCGCCCACCAATTGCTGAGCAAGCTGATGCTGAGCAAGGACAGCCTGGACCTGTTGCTGGCCAAGGACCTGGTGCAGGTGGAAGTCCGCCGGCACGCCCCGGGCGAACGCCACGAACATTGGCTGGCCCAGCTGGAACTGCCGCTCAACAGCGAACAGCGCGCTGCCTGTGAGGCCATCCGCTCCGGTTTCGACAGCTATCACGCCTTCCTGCTGGCCGGGGTCACCGGCAGCGGCAAGACCGAAGTCTATCTGCAGCTGATCCGCGAAACCCTGGAAGCCGGCAAGCAGGCGCTGGTGCTGATCCCGGAAATCAACCTCGGGCCACAGACCCTGGCGCGCTTCGAGCAACGCTTCAACGCGCGCATCGCCCTGCTGCACTCGGCGGTCAACGACCGCGAGCGCCTGGACGCCTGGCTGGCGGCCCGCGACGGAGAGGCCGACATTATTATCGGCACCCGCTCGGCGCTGTTCACGCCGATGAAGAACCCCGGGCTGATCATCATCGATGAAGAGCACGACGGCTCCTATAAACAGCAGGAAGGCCTGCGCTACCACGCCCGCGATCTGGCCCTGGTCCGCGCCCGCCAGGAAAACATCCCTATTGTGCTGGGCTCCGCCACTCCATCGATGGAAAGCCTGCACAACGCCTACACCGGCCGCTATGGCCTGTTGCGCCTGAACGAGCGGGCTGGCGGCGCTAAGCAGCCGCGCTTCCTGCGCCTGGACGTGAAGAGCCGGCCGCTGGACAGCGGCATTTCCGGCCCCATGCAACAAGCCATCGGCCAGACCCTGGCAGCAGGCCAGCAGGTGCTGGTGTTCCTCAACCGCCGCGGCTTCGCGCCGACCCTGCTGTGCCACGACTGCGGCTGGATGTCCGAGTGCGAACGCTGCGACGCGCGAATGACCGTACACCAGCGCTACGGCGAGCTGCGCTGCCACCATTGCGGCCACTCCGAGCGCGTGCCGCGGCATTGCCCGAAATGCGGCAAGGTCGACCTGCGCCCGGTCGGCGCCGGCACCGAGCGCGCCGAAGAGCGGCTGGCGATCCTGTTCCCGGACTACCCGGTCCTGCGGGTCGACCGCGACAGCACCTCGCGCAAGGACGCGATGAACCAGTTGTTCGCCACTATCCAGAAGGGCCAGCCCTGCATCCTCGTCGGCACCCAGATGCTCGCCAAGGGGCACCATTTTCCGCGGGTGACCCTGGTCTCGATCCTCGATGCCGACGGCGGCCTGTTCTCCGGCGACTTCCGCGCCAGCGAACGCATGGCGCAACTGATCGTCCAGGTCGCCGGCCGGGCTGGCCGGGCCGAGGAGCCGGGCAAGGTGATCATCCAGACCCACCTGGCCGACCACCCGCTGCTGGTGCAACTGACCGAACAGGGTTACTTCGCCTTTGCCGAACAGGCCTTGAGCGAACGCCGCGCCGCCGGCCTGCCACCATTCGCCCATCTGGCGCTGCTGCGCGCCGAGGCCCACAAGCCGGGGCAGGCCGAAGGTTTCCTCGACGAAGCCTGCAGCGAGGCCGAGCGTTTGCTGGCAGAGATGAACCTGGGCGGCATCGAGCTGCTGGGGCCGGTACCGGCGCCCATGGAGCGCCGGGCCGGGCGTTATCGCGCGCAACTGTTATTACAGGCCAATGCCCGGGCGCCACTGCACAAACTGCTGAGTCACTGGCTGCTGGTCCTGGAACAGATGCCCAGCGGGCGCCAGGTACGCTGGTCGCTGGATGTTGACCCTGTAGACCTGTATTGATAGAAAAACCGCCATCTCAGGCCAGCACGCTTCTGTAGGAGCGAGGCTTGCCCGTGATAAGGCCCGAATAGCCACCGCACAGCCGGCTATAGTTGGCAAGCCCGTCTTCGCAACGGATAATGCCCAGTTTTTCCACCTGCGCATCGAAGCGCCGCCGCGCCAGCGGTTGAAAGAGAAGACCATGAAAGACACCATTCGCCAGCTCATCCAGCAAGCCATCACCCAACTCGTCACCGAAGGTGTGTTGCCAGAAGGCCTGACGCCGGCGATCCAGGTAGAAAACTCCCGCGACAAGACCCACGGCGACTTCGCCAGCAACATCGCCATGATGCTGGCCAAGCCGGCCGGCATGAAACCACGCGACCTCGCGGAAAAGATCATCGCCGCCCTGCCCGCCGACGAGCAGGTCAGCAAGGCCGAGATCGCCGGCCCCGGTTTCATCAACTTTTTCCAGAACACCCAGGCCCTGGCTACCCGCCTGGACGCCGCCCTGGCCGACGCCCACCTTGGCGTGCGCAAGGCCGGCGCGTTGCAACGCACCGTGGTCGACCTGTCGGCCCCGAACCTGGCCAAGGAGATGCACGTCGGCCACCTGCGCTCGACCATCATTGGCGATGGCGTGGCACGGGTCCTGGAGTTCCTCGGCGATACCGTGATCCGCCAGAACCACGTGGGCGACTGGGGCACCCAGTTCGGCATGCTGATGGCCTACCTGCAGGAAAACCCGATCACCAGCGATGAGCTGTCGGACCTGGAGAACTTCTACCGCGCCGCCAAGCAGCGCTTCGACGAATCCGAAGAGTTCGCCGACCGTGCCCGCGGCCTGGTGGTCAAGCTGCAGGCCGGTGACGCGGACTGCCTGGAGCTGTGGACCAAGTTCAAGGACATCTCCCTGTCCCACTGCCAGAAGATCTACGAACTGCTGAACGTCAAACTGACCATGGCCGACGTGATGGGCGAAAGCGCCTACAACGACGACCTGATCAACGTGGTCAACGATCTCAAGGCCAAGGGCATGCTGGTCGAGAGCAACGGCGCCCAGTGCGTGTTCCTCGACGAGTTCAAGAACGCCGAAGGCGAGCCGCTGCCGGTGATCATCGTCAAGGCCGACGGCGGCTACCTGTACGCCACCACCGACCTGGCGGCCGTGCGCTACCGCAGCGGCAAGCTCAAGGCCGACCGCGCGCTGTACTTCGTCGACCAGCGCCAGGCCCTGCACTTCCAGCAAGTGTTCGCGGTGGCCCGCAAGGCCGGCTTCGTGACCCACCCGATGGAAATGGAGCACATGGGCTTCGGCACCATGAACGGCGCTGACGGCCGTCCATTCAAGACCCGCGACGGTGGCACCGTGAAGCTGATCGACCTGCTGACCGAAGCCGAAGAGCGCGCCTACAGCCTGGTCAAGGAAAAGAACCCGGAGCTGGCCGAGGCCGATCTGCGCAATATCGCCAAGGTGGTCGGCATCGACTCGGTGAAATACGCCGACCTGTCCAAGCACCGCACCAGCGACTACAGCTTCAACTTCGACCTGATGCTGAACTTCGAAGGCAACACCGCGCCTTACCTGCTGTACGCCTACACCCGCGCCGCCGGCGTGTTCCGCAAGCTGGGCAAGGACTTCAGCGAAGTACAGGGCCAGATCACCCTGGAAGCCGCCCAGGAACTGGAGCTGGCGGCCAAGCTGGCACAGTTCGGCGAAGTGCTGAACGGCGTGGCCGACAAGGGTACGCCGCACATCCTGTGCACCTACCTGTACGACGTGGCCGGGCTGTTCTCCAGCTTCTACGAGAACTGCCCTATCCTCAGTGCCGAATCGCCGACGCAGATGCAGAGTCGCTTGCGCCTCACCGAGCTGACCCGTCGTACCCTCAAGCAAGGCCTGGAGTTGCTGGGCCTGAAAGTTCTGGAGCAAATGTAAGTTGGCTGCCAAGAAAAAACCTGCACCCAAGCGTGGCGCCAGCCGTTACCAAGCTCCTGCAAAGCAACCGATCCCGGGCTGGTTGTGGATGGCCATCGGCCTGGCCGTGGGCGCCTTCATCGTGTTCCTGATGAAGCTGGAGCCAGGCAAGGGTGGTGACAGCGTCAAGCGCGAGCGGCTGGAGCAACAGAAAACCACCAAGATCGCCGAGGCCAACAAGACCCCGCCGAGCCCGCAGCAACCGGTGAAGCCGAAGTACGACTTCTATACCCTGCTGCCGGAATCGGAGGTGATAGTGCCGCCGGAAGCCGTACCGGAAAAAACCCTGCCGACGCCGCAGACCGCGCCAGTGGTTCCGACCACCCCGGTGACCCCGGCGGAAGCGGCGAAGATCGACACCGCGCGTGCCCAGGCCGCCTTGGCCGGCATCACCCCGCCGCCCGCACCACCGGTGGCACAGCCACAGGTGGCGAAGGCCGCACCGGTGACCAAGTTCTTCCTGCAGGCCGGCTCGTTCCGCAAGCAGACCGATGCCGACAAGGTCCGCGCGCAGATCATCCTGCTGGGGCAATCGGTGTCCGTCGAGTCCGGCACCGTCAAGGACGAGACCTGGTACCGCGTACTGGTGGGCCCGTTCAGCAACCGCGAACAGCTGACCACCGCGCAGAAGCAACTGTCTGGCGCCGGCTTCAGCAACCTGCTGTTACAACAGCGCCAGAG